>CAMOMF010000231.1 GCA_946619625.1 uncultured Bacteroidales bacterium | reverse complement strand
ATCGTGGGTGTAATTCTCGCCTTTCCCCCTCTCATCCATCCCCTGCGGGGGGGGGGCGGGTGGGCGGGGCAGGTCGGCAACACCTGCCACTATCACGATGCCTCGCGGGGCGGGGTTATAGGTTGGCTCGGTTTGGGCGGGAGTGCGTGCGTCACGGCGCTTTTTGGCGGCTTTGCGGCGCTGCAGGAATGTTTGTTGCGTCATCGTCTCTACCGGGCGGTAGAATCCATCCGCCCCTTTTTCCACCCGCTCACCTTGTGCGTTGACGAGGTAGTGGTAGTATTCGTCTCCGCGGAGTTCGAGCAACAATTGCGTGCCATCGGGTTGTATAAATACGGTCGTTCCGGGTGCTGCCGGTGCCGCCCATATCAGTTGTGTGACGCAAAAGAGTGCGCTGATAAGAAAGGTTTTCTTCATGACATGTCGTTTTTATCTGATAACAATTTTCTCCGCCGGACCTGCATCCTTGCGAACGATATAAATGCCGGCAGGGAGTGCTTCAACGGTCGTTCCCATGTATGTGCCGGTTACGCTGTAAATACCCATGATGCGGGTACTTTCTGAGAGGTTAGGCAGAGCCGTGTCCAAGGTGTCTCCGCCACAGAACTTGAAAGTAATGACGCCGTCCGTTTCAGCAATATCGGTAATGTCCGTTTTGCCAAACAGGGAGACCGATGTGACGTTCTGACTGCCCGGGAAGGGGTCTCCGTCATCGCCTTGCAGTCCGGACTTGCTGCTATATGTGTATTGTCCATCTGCAGCAAGAGGAATGTAACGAGGCTTGTGGGCGGTGTTATTAGGGGTGTTGGAGGACCAAATACCGGGACTGTACACCACTTGCCAAATCAGCATACCATGTCCGGGGAGTCCCTTGTCCCAACCGGTCTGTTGGCGGTTCTCCAAATAGTAGATGGTGTCAGTCGTAGTGGCGGATGCCGCCGTCCTGTTGCGGGTGAGGTACAGGGAAGTAAGGTTGTCTGCCGGCAGGGTGATGTTCTGCGTGTCTTTGAGCAGAGTGGGAGTGTCCCACCCAATCCACCAACGCTCATGTGGCGAGTAGGAGGGCGGTACATAACCGTCTTCATTGTAAGCCCCTACGTCCATGATGTCCCAGTTGCCCGGCGTGAGGAACTCGTCGTAGTTAGTGCCATTGTTAGTGTCGTAATAGTCGGGCAGACCGAGTACATGTCCGAATTCGTGACATAAAACACCAATGCCGGCACGGAGCGGGATGCTGTCGCTATAACCCGGGGTGGGGCGATAAATAGTGTTGTAGTAGTTGAGTTCGGATGAGTAAGCGTAGTAAGTGATCGTCTTACCTTGGAAAGTGTATTCGCTTGACGGTGCGTTGGACGGCAGAGAGGTCTTGCCTGAACGTACTGCCGATGGCATGGTCCAGCTGGCAGGCCAGATCAGAGAATCAACGCGGCTGTCACTCTCACCATATCCGGCGTAAATGACATAAACGAAATCCAGCATGCCGTCGTTGTTGGCATCGTAAAGGCTGAAATCGACACCATCGATGGTGCTGGCAATGGAGCACGCTTTCAGCACCATGTCCCCCGGCTTGGCGTCAGAACCGCGTCCGCTTGTGTTTCCGCCGTAGTACCGGAGGCTGTCGGGCAGTTGGACGGGGCCGACCACATCGAAAGTGGGGGTGTATTGTCCGTGCGATTGGTCGTGGAAATATTGTCTGGCGGAACCGATGGACTTGTAGTACGTGTAACTGGTTCCGTTCATCATGGAGTCCATCTCGGCACGCGTGTTCTGCGGACGGAAATGTACATCGGCAAAATCCGCGAGGATAACCAATCCGCGCGGAGCCAGGTTCAGTACTCCCGGCGTGCGGGCAGGTCCTTCAGACAACATTTTGCGCAGGGGATACCGGTCTTGTTCGGTGTCCGCAGAGTCGCGAAGCATGGGGTGTAAGGGTGCGGCAAAAGTGCACGCGGCGCACAACCATGTGGCGAGAATTATGTATAGGCGTTGTTTCATTGTTTCCGGTTCTGTTTTGCCTTCTGTCGCTCCAGTCGGCGTTGTTCGCATTTGGTTCGTTTGTCGGCATTACGCGCCTTGCGGCATGTGGGTTTTGCCACGCGGAAAGTCTTGCCATCTTCGGTTCGCTCCACCCATTTGGCGTAACAGTAATATCCCTTCCGGTTCTTGGCAATGAGGTAACCGTCCACGGTGGTGGTGTAATGGAAACGTTCATCGCCAACGAGCCGAATCATGAGTGTGTCGCCATTAGGTTGTACGTACGGCATGGGGCGCGGGTTGGCAGGAACAGACCATGCCGCCAACGCGAGCAGAGCGAAAGAGAATATAAGTGTTATTTTTTTCATATGCTTGATGTATGATTGATGTTATGGTTATCTTATGGTCATCTTATGGTCATCTTATGGTCATCTTATGGTTGTTGTTCGTGAGCGGCTTTGACTTTCTTGAAGAGGTTGCTGGCGAAGACGAAATTGTTGAGGTCATCGTTGTCGGCGTGGAAGATATTGTCTTTGTTGCCGTTCCAACACATCCGCCCTTGCTTCAGAAAAATGATGTTGTCGCCAATCTCCATGATAGAGTTCATGTCGTGCGAGTTGATGACGGTGCAGATGTTGTATTCCTGCGTAATCTCGTGGATAAGTTGGTCGATGACAAGGCTGGTGTTGGGGTCCAGTCCCGAGTTGGGCTCATCGCAGAACAAGTAGTGCGGGTTGAGCGCAATGGCGCGTGCGATGGCGACACGTTTCTGCATACCACCGGAAATCTCTGCGGGCATCAGGCCCCACGCTGTGTCCTGAATGTTCACGCGGCTCAGGCAGAACTTGGCGCGGTCTTCCATCTCTTTGCGGCTCATGGCTGACCACATCTCAAGAGGGAACATCACATTCTCCAGCACCGACTGGCTGTCAAACAGCGCGGCACCCTGAAAAAGCATGCCTACTTCGCGTCGGAGCAGTCTGACCTCCTGTTCTTTCATCTCGGGCAGGTTGCGCCCATCATACTCGATTCGTCCGGAGTCGATGGTGTGCAGACCGATGATAGACTTCATCAGGACCGTTTTCCCCGAACCCGACTGACCGATAATCATGTTGCACTTGCCATCGTGCATCTCGGCATTGATAGAGTCGAGTACGACATGCCCGTCAAAACTCTTATGTACGTCTTTGATTGCAATCATGACAACATCAGTTTGGTGAGGAAAATATCTAAGAACAAGATGATTACGCTGGAGTTGACCACTGCGTTGGTGGATGATTTACCCACCTCTAAGGCGCCACCATGGGTGGTATAGCCGTAGTACGCACTGACGCTGGTGATGACAAATCCGTAAATCATGGACTTGATGATGGCGTAAGGTACGTGGAACTCGATAAAGGCGTACGTGATGCCATAAACGTATTCGTCCACGGTGAGCACCCCTCCCAGCAATGCCATCAGATATCCGCCAATCAGTGCAGAGGCAATGGAGAAAATCACCAATATCGGCATCATCGTGATAAAAGCGGTGATCTTGGGCAGTATAAGGTAGTTGGCGGAATTGACACCCATCATCTCCATGGCATCAATCTGCTCGGTGATGCGCATGGTGCCGATTTCAGAGGCGATGTTCGAACCCACTTTGCCGGCCAGAATCAAGCAGAGAATGGTGGAGGAGAACTCCAGCAGCATGGTGTCGCGCGTGACCACTCCTACGGTGTATCGCGGCAGGAGAGGGTTCTCCATGTCCAACTTAATCTGCAACGTCATGATGGCACCGATGAAGACGGAGATAATCAAGTCGATGGGTACCGACTGTGTACCCTGTTTATCCAGTTCGAATACGTACTGACGCCAAAACATGCGTTGACGGTCTGGCCAACGAAAAACACGCCACATGAGCAGTACGTATTCGCCAATATGTTCAAGTATATTCATATACAGCAAACCTTTGCGACTGCAAAGGTACTGCTTTTTTTTGACATATGCAAATTTTTCAGGCAAAAAATAAAAAAATACAGGATTATCAGTGTGTAGGAGTACAAGTGTGCAGACAAATGTCTAAAATTGTTAAACATTTTGCTTACCTTCTCCTTACCTTCTCCTTACCCTCTCCTTACAATGAGCAAATTTTCCGCACACATACGTATGTCTGCACTCCTGAATATAATCACTGCGCTAAGAGCCCTTTGCTTACGTTTCGGCGGAAACGGATCAGTTTGATGCCCTTTTGGGGCTGGAAGCGCAGGGTGTAACCGCATAAAAGGACCAAAGTGCCTGCCCATTTCACCGCCTCGGAAAGCAGACGCTTGTAATACTTGCCTTTGCTGATTGCGAGGGTGCGCATTCGCTCGCTTTGACCTATCTGAAGGGTGAGGCGGTTGAAATACGGTTCTTCCAGTTTGGCTTGGGGAATGATATGGTGTAGTACCGGTTGGGGCAGATAGGCGACCTCCATCCCGCAGGCGTGCATCTTGTCGAAGATATCTTTCTCCTCTGAACCCATCAGTCCGTTACCTTTGCGTCCGAGGGCGGTATTGAACAACCCCACTTGTTCGAACACCTCCTTGCGGTATGCGGCATTTCCCCCTCCCGGGTAGCGACCCTTGGGATAATGACATACATGGTTGCCGTAATCCATCCATCCGGTGAGCAGCGCCTTGGTGTAGGGCGTCATCCAGTCGGGTTCATGCGTCTCGTAGAGGGGGATGATTGGTCCACCCGCCGCCATGACTTTGGGGTGCGAGGCGAAGAACCCGGCGTAGTCGCGCAGGTAGTGGGAATCTACCAAGGCATCATCGTCCACATAGACGAGTATGTCGCCGTGCGCTTCGCGGATACCTTTGTTGCGTGCCGCTGAGAGCCCCTGTTCCGGCTCGGTGAGGTAACGGAATGTCAGTCCCGGATTCGCCTTGGCAAACTCGCCACAAACGGCGCGGGTGCCGTCCGTGCAGTTGTTGTCCACCAGCAGAATCTCGTAGTCGCTCTTGGGCAGGTCGTTGGCGGCGAGGCTGTCAAGCAGCGGACGGATATATTTTTCGCGGTTGTATGTGCAAATGATTACAGTTATCATAAGTAAGTGTTCAATAATTGTCTGACCAAGTTGTCCTTGCCTTCGTGGACGGGTTTCCAGCACGAACCGTTGATAGTGTGCAACCATGCTTTGTCGTCGAAATACTCCAACGAGTCGCTGTGACGGTCTCCGCCTTCGCGCAAGGGTTCAATACATTCAGAGGGGAAAAACAATGTCTGTTTGTCTAAACGCGAGTAGAGGTCGTACCAATTGCCGCCACCTGAATCAAGGTAAGTGTGGGTGGGCGTGACCGGCATGAAATCCACCTTTTTGTCCTGCACAAAGTCAAATCGAAAGAAAGAGAGTATGGCGGACAGGTACCACTCGGTGCCTCGGTCACGCAAGGGGCCGTAGATGGGCTGTCTCTCCAGTTTGGCGAGGATGGAAAGGGGTTGTATGGGGAACAGGTCGTGGTCGATTTGTCCGAAGGCAGAGGGGCGGCGCTGACGGATAAGATGGCGATACACGTAGTTGAGCGACATGGCGTGCGAGTAACTGCCGCCAATATGGTTCAGCAGGTTGTGCGGCATGCCTAAATAGGTGATCCCGTGCTGTTGGCAGAAAGAGTAGATCTCACGGCGCACATCCATCCGTGTGGAGTTGTCCACAACGATTTGTTGGTGCTCGTCGGTGATATATTTCTCCACAAACCGGTGCTGCAACTCAATCAGTTCGGCGTTGTTGAACGCCACGGTGATGATATCCACGCGGTTGGGAACATCCTTTTGGGCATCCGCATGGCAAGTCTTGCGCGGCGGCAGCATCATGGTTACCGCCTCGAATGTTCGCACAATGGCGCGAAACAGTATGCGTTTGGGAGTCATCATTGGTTGAGTGAATGTAGAAATTCTTCTTCAGTCGTGGGAGACAGGCAGATGTTGCTGTATTTGTCAAACAAAGACTGCATGAACCCGCCCAATTCGCCTTGCATGTTTCCCGGTTTAGTAGGCAGTAGTTTCAGTAGTGATATGGCGCGGATAGGTACGCCCAACAGCAAGTATGGTTGCAGTATGGCGCTGGAGGAAATGGAAACAAGCGTGCAGTCTCTCAGTTCGCTGTTCAGTACAATCAACTCCCAGGGCACGGAGAAGTTGGTGTTCGTCTTGATTCCAAGCGGCGCAAAGCGGTTCTCAGGATTGCGGGGATGCAGTTTGACCATGACGTTTTCTCTGCCCGCTTTCTGCGCCAACAACTCCACCAAGCGCACATCATCGACTGGGAAATGGTCGGCGTAGAATGACTCTTCCAAAAAGATATAGGGTTTGTCGTAGGTGTCAACCAACTCGTTGATGCCAAAAATACTGTTCAGCGCCGAAAGGGTGCGAGCGTCATCCTTGTTGAATTTAGGAATTGGAACAGGCGTGATACCGGGCAAGTGCCACTCCATCAAATCGGGGTTGAAAACAAACACATGTGTAGCGCGACCTAACAGACCTTGGGGGAGTAGGCTTTTGGCAATGAGGCTGGCGCGGTCCATGTGCAGAAAAGCGTTGGAGTAGGTGACAAAACCATCTTCGTAGATATTCACTTGGAACGCCCGTTTCTGGTAAAAACGAACGAAAAGAATAGAGAACACCGATATATTAGACAGGCAGACGGCATCGTAATCGCCTAAACGGTCATGCATGTTGCGTATGGCGCGGAAGTTGAATAGGGTCTCCGCCACACGACTGGAAAACGTCTGTTTTTTGTTCTCGATATACTCCACATGTCCGAATAATCCGCACTCCTGTGCTTTGCGGACAAGAGTCGCCGCATTGACCATCTGGTTAGACAGCAGCAGGTCTGCCATGTCCGACTGATAAACAGTGTTTCTTAGTTGGACGCACGTCATCAGTTGGTAGGCGGTGTTGCAGATAAAAAGGACGCGTTTGTTAGTGGACATATCGGGTTGGTGTAAGGAAATGAATCTGCATCGTTTTCATGAGCACTTGCAGTTGTTCGGAAACACTTTTGTTGCGCTCAATGAATATTTCAGTGATGGTGTTGTTGATGAGTTGGTCATCGTAGTAATTCTCGTGAATATCAACGTCAAAACCATCGTATCCGGCAAAATGGATGTCGGTGAATCCCAATTTCTGTAATAGCCGCAACAGCATCAGACCGGCGTTGTCCGTTTCGGAGTGCCCGGGATTGATAAGCGAAGTGTAGTTCACCATCCTGAATGTGGGCTGTGCGGGAATGTTGGACGTGGCAATAACGAACAGATCCTCCAACTCTTTCATACTGGCAAAACGCTTGGTGTTGCTCAAGAAAAGAGTATCCATGGGCAGTCCGTTCGGGATGAAGTTGATTGCCACAACGCGGGGCTGTTTCTGCCGTATAAACGATTCTATTTGCTCATGGTGCGTCGTGATGCTTTTCCCGGGTGCCAACAACAACAGCGGCCGTCCTGAAAAATAGTCTCTCAGGCGGGTGAGTGTGTCGGTGTCGTCGATCGAACGTGCCTGATATTCCAAGTACACTTTTTCCGCCAATGAGGGGTCGAACGAGCGCTTGTTCTCTCTGGGGATTTGGGAAAGGATGATGTTGATTTGTTGCACACCCAGGGTTTGCTTGTTGAGCAGATAGGTGGCGTAGTTGGGGTGGCATTGGTTGATTGCCGCCACATAGTACGGCACGGAGTATCCCCAAGGCGTCTTGATAAAAATGGCGTTGAGGCACGTGTCAATTATCTCCAGTATAGGTACCAACTGGTAGGTCTTGTCGTAGTGCTCGTTCAGAAACATGGCAATCAACTCGGTACACAGATTGCCGGCACCCCGCCCCATGCCAAACACGGACGAATCGATAATCAGGTTGTGGGTAACATCGGCACGTAATATCTCCTGTGCATTGGGGAACGCCAACTGCAGGTTGTTATGCGAGTGAAAACCAATGGAAATGCCTGCGTTCAGGTGGGCATCGTAGTATCGGAGCAACCGAAATACGTCCTCGCGCTGCATGGTGCCGAAACTATCCACGATGTACACAGCCTCGGGGACAAACTGATTGCACGAGGTCATGAGGTACTCCAATTCGTCCTCAGTAAAACCGGTCGTTGCCATCGGTTGCACAAAGACCTTGTAACCTTTGGCGGCTATTTGCTCACATAAGTGCAGCGCACCATGCAGGTCTTTGCTGTGAAAAGCTACACGGATAGTCCCCACGCCCTTGCCATGGTACGAAGGTATATCGTCGGCAGAGTAGGCACCGTAGTTGATCATACATGCGACTTGTGCAGTACCGGCAAGGTGCGCCACTTGGGCATTGGCAGCCTCAAACGACGGGTAGATGGTACGCCCTGTGGATGCGGGCTCTTTCTGGCTGATAAAACCCGCTTCAATCAACTCAATGCCTGATTCATTGAGCTTGTTTAGAATCAGGCGGGTGGCGTCTTCCCCGAACTGCCAGTTGTTTACATATCCGCCGTCGCGAAGCGTGACATCCAGCAACTTAATTGTTCTCATGGGCAATGATATGATTATAAATGGCGTTGGCAATCATGAAATCTTCCGCCTCGTCCACGTCAGTTGCCTCAATCTGCGAAACCTCCACCATGTACGGTTTGTTGCCGATACGTCGGTGCATCTGCGTGATGACCTCGGGGCGGAAAATGTAGAATCCGGATGTCTCTGCGTAGATGGGCTCCAAGTCCTGTGTGCGCGGAATATTGTCCAAATCATAATTGAACGGTTTGCCGTCTTTCCACAGAAATGTACTGATGTTCTGCACGGCAAAGGCTGAGTCGTAGTCGTCCTCCAAGAGGGCTTTTAGCCCTTTGCGGATGGAGTCTGCTCTCACGAAAGGGGACGTGGCGTGCGTCATCACATAAATGTCGGCAGGGACCTCGTTGGCAAAGGCGGCAATAACCTCATTGATTTTAGTGGTGTTTTGGTCCAGACTTTCGCTTCGATGCAAGTACTTTACTCCCTCCGGAATATAGTTTTGTATGTCGGGATTGGAGCAATATACATACACCTCGTCAATCTCTTTGACTGAGAGTAGAGTGGAAAGAATATAGTGGCAAAGAGGTCTGCCGTTGTCGAAACATTTGATGTTTTTACCCGGAAGTCGCTGGTTGTTCAACTTCATGGGTACCAGTGCAACTATTTTCATAATGGAGTATTTTGTTTAGTAGGACCAAAATGTGGCGTTATTTGTTTCAAAATCGGACCAAGTTGGGGCAATTTTTGTATCAAAATCGGACCAAGCCGGTTTATTGTGCGGCGAGGATGGCGTCGGTGAGTTCGCGGATAGCCCCCTGGCCACCGGCGGCGCGAGTGACATGAATGCCGGGGATGGCAAGCACTTCGGGAATGGCATTGGGAGGACAGCAGGGATGTCCCACCGCCTTGAGTACGTCAATATCGTTGACATCATCGCCCACGAAGCACACTTCGTCCATGGTGATACCCATTTCCTTGCAAATAGCCTCTGCCGCTTCGCGTTTGGTCAAGCCGGGCAGTTCGACCGCCTCGGCAGTGGCAGGAACGTGCCGCATGCAGGTGGCATTATCTACTTTGCGCCCTACACCGAGGTAGAGGTAGTCGAGAAAGAGGTCGCGAGCACGGTTCAGTACCAAAGGCGTGCGTTCGGAGGTGAGGATGCCGCAAGGTACACCCGCTTTGCGCAGCAGCACCATGCCCATGCCGTCATAGACGCAGAAACGTTTAGACTCCACGCCGTTGTCACCGTAATACATGCCGCCATCGGTCAGACAGCCGTCCACATCGGTAAGAAAAAGCCGTATCATTTTGTTATTTGGTTATTTACTATTTTGTCATTTACTATTTTATCATTTACTATTTTGTCATTTATTGGGGCGGTTGAAGTCCTCGCTAAAGGTCAGTTTGCGATTAGCAGGTTCTCCGTCCACGATGTAAATATGTACGTCCGGCAAGCGGAATACAGCACCAGCATCGTCCGTAATGGGTTGGTTTGCCGCTTGCTGTGCCTGCTTGAGCGCTTTGCATACCAGCGAGAGACGAAAAGCCTGCGGTGTTTGTGCGGCGCGGAGTGTGGCGCGCGGGGGGATAGAGGTGATTCTTTCGCCGAGGGCATCCGTCTGCACGGTATAAATAGTATCTGTGACGGGCAGGGCGACACTGACTGCGGGGTGAGCCAAAAGGGCGGTGCAAACGCGACTAATCAGGTCCTGACTGATAAAGGGGCGTGCGCAGTCGTGAATCAAGACGTTGCAGTCGTCTTCGCCTTGTGCCTGCATTGCCTCCGAGAGAGTCCGGGCGGCATTCAGACTACTTTCCCACCGTTCGGAGCCACCGGGGATCCAGTATTGCACTTTGCGCCAACCGCACGCCCTGCATATATCCTGCGCTTGCTGCATGTACTGCGCAAGCATGACAACGGCAATCCGGTCGATGTGCGGGTTTGCCTCGAAGGCGGCAACGCAGGTCTGGAACACGGTACGACCGTCTTCGAGTGTGCGGAACTGTTTGGGAATGCCTCCCCCTGCACGTGAACCCGTCCCGCCTGCCAGTATAACAGCGATGTTCCTCATCTTATGGTCATCTTATGGTTATCTTATGGTTATCTTATGGTTCTTGTCTCATGTTGTTATCATCCAATTGGCACAGGAGCAGGTCGAAAGTGTCGGTGAGGTTGACCCATGCATATTTGCGTTTCTCCTTGCGCAGATATTGGGTAAAGGGCTCCATGCGGTCGTGGGTGAAATAGTCGAGCAGGGCCTCAGCGATGGCGTCTGCATTGGGTTGGACTGCGTATCCCATTTTGCCGTCATGGACGATTTCTCCGAGTCCGCCCACGTTGGTGACGAGCATCGGTTTCTCGAAATGGAACGCCACCTGGGTGACGCCGCTCTGCGTGGCGGACTTGTAAGGCTGGGTGATGAGGTCGGCAGCGCCGAAGTATTTGGGCAGTTCGGCATCGGCAATGAACTCGTTGCGGATGATGACGCGGT
>CAMOMF010000230.1 GCA_946619625.1 uncultured Bacteroidales bacterium | reverse complement strand
CAACCATACCGACCTGCATATCGTCTCCATTGACGGAGGAAACCTGCGCAATGCCATTGCACGCGAAGCGTCCGCCACCATACTCGTTCCCATGGACTTCAAGGAGAACCTGCGTATCCTCTTCAACCTCCATGTCGCCGCCATCGAGAACGAGATCCATGACGTCGAGAAAGACTTCTGCATGACCTTAAACTCCTTAAACTCCTTAAACTCTTTAACAACCTTAGGCTCCATTACTCCGTCTCTCATCCGCGCACTCTATGCCTGCCCACACGGCGTCTTTGCCATGTCACGCGACATACCCGGACTGGTTCAGACCAGCACCAACCTCGCATCGGTCAAGATGCGCGAAGACGAGCACGGCAAGTACATCGAGGTCAACACATCCCAACGCTCCTCTTTCGAGTCGGAAAAGCACAGCCTCAAGGAGATGGTAGCCTGCGTCTTCACCCTTGGCGGAGCCGAGGTGGAGCACACCGAGGGTTACCCGGGCTGGCAGCCCAACCCCTCCTCCGAACTCCTCAAGGTGGCTGTCGAGGCGTGGAAACAGAACGAGGGCAAAGACCCGCAGGTGGTGGCGATTCATGCAGGACTCGAGTGCGGACTCTTCCTCGAGAAGTACCCCAACCTCGACATGATCAGTTTCGGTCCGTGGATGACCGGAGTACACTCGCCTGCCGAGAAACTCAACATCGACTCCACCCACCGCACTTGGCATTGGCTCCTTAAAACGCTCGAAATGTTATAAATTATAACTTTTCCTCCCTTGGCACGGATTTTGTTGTGTTGTTTGTATGAAAAACATTCTACTCACAATCGCATTAATTACTTCGCTGGCTGTTTTTGCACAGGACAGCGAGTACCGCCCGTCACGGACCCCGCAGGAAGAGGCACAGAAACAAACCGAGATGTTGTGCCGCGAACTCTCGCTCTCGCAACAGCAGCGCGACACCGTGTATAAGATCCACCTCAAGTATGCCCTCTTGCGCCAAGAGTCCAACACACGGGCGGAGGGATTGGCACGACTCAACGCCATGACGCAGGAACTGCTTGCCATCATGACGCCAGAACAGCGCGAGGCGTTCCTCAACAAACAAATCGGACCCAACCCGCGCCGACAACAGATGCGTATCGTCAAGGCACGACAAGAATCCCGCGACACCGCCGCACAAGAACCATAAGATAACTATAACATGAAGCGACTCTCTCTCATTCCACTTTTGTGCGTCATCACCACCGCACTTTTCGCTGCCAAACCGGTCGGCACTCTACACCGCGACACTATTCTTGGCGTGCCATGCCAAGTGTATCTGCCCAGCAGTTACGCCGACCACGTTGCAGGCAAAACAAGCGTCTTCCCCTGTCTGTACCTCCACCACGGCATGTTCGGGTGCGAAGACGATTGGGCGAATCATCGCCTCATCCCCATTATGGACTCCCTGCTCAAGGAAGAGGTCGTTGTCGAGATGGTCATTATCATGCCCGACAATTTCCTTGGCTCCATTCCCCCGGCAGAACGCCGGCAACTCATGGATGCTCCGTATGTGCGACCCGATGGCACCCCCTTCTCCGAGCGGGACGGTCATTGGCGCAAACTCACCTCCGAACAGGAACGTGCCTACGAGCAGTCGGGCTATTGGGAGGAACATTTCGCCGAGTTCATCGATGCCGTCGAGCGCAAGTACTACGTCAGCCCGCGTAGCAAGAACCGCGCTGTCGCAGGGCTATCCATGGGCGGTTTCCACTCTTTCCACCTCAACCATTATCTGGCAGGTGTGTTCGACTACGTCGGACTCTTCTCACCTGTCATCCTGCCACGACCCGAATATTCCCAACTCTACAACGACAGCATCAACGGTTTTGCGGAGCAACTGCCCTACTCCTCACCCGCCTACGCCCATTGGATGGACGAGATGCGAGGACAGGCGACGCTCCCGCCCGCTTTCTGGATAGGCATGGGACGCGAAGACCGGCTGCACGGACAACTCACGCAGTTCCGCCGATGGCTCGACGCCAATGGATACGAATACACCTACTTCGAATCAACGGGCGGACACACTTGGACGAACTGGCAGGAGTACCTCCAACGCTTCCTCAGGGTCTGTTTCCTGCGCGAATATTAAGGGGCTTACCGACACATGAAGTCATCCGTCTCTCCCTACATAATACGGTTTATCCTCATTACCATTGCTTTCGTAATGGTACTCTTCTCTGCGCTCTTTAGCAACAACCTCGCCGCTCGTCTGCGCAGCGAAGAACAGAAACGCATGGAGATTTGGGCGGAGGCAACGCGACGCCTTGCCAATGCACAATCAGGCGAAGATATCGACTTTTACCTCAACATCATCGAGAACAACACCACTATTCCTGTTTACATGACCAATGCGGACGGGCTCTGTATCCTCAACCGCAACGTGCCCGTCGGGACTGACGTGCAAAAGAAAGTGGACCGGCTCAAACAGGAGCAACAACCCATCACGGTACGTATCGGGCGAAACACCGTACAGTATATCTACTACGAGAACAGCACGCTCCTTACGCTCCTCACTTGGTTCCCCTACATCAACCTTGCCGTCGTTTTGCTCTTCATGGCGGTGGCACTCCTCTTCGTCTTCACCATGCAGGAGGCGGAACAGGACCGCGTCTGGGCAGGACTGAGCAAAGAGACTGCCCACCAACTGGGCACTCCCATCTCTTCACTCAACGCCTGGCAGGAAATACTCCGCTCCACCTACCCCGACGACAAGATGATCCCCGAGATGGATGCCGACCTCAAGCGCCTCACTACCATTGCAGACCGTTTCTCCAAGGTCGGCAGTACCCCGGAATTGGCGCCAACAGACCTGCACGCCGTCTTGAATGACACCATTCTGTACATGCGCAAACGCACGTCCGGACGCGTACAGATATTGTTCCGGCACTTGTCCGCTCAAGCCGGAACCCCTGCCCCGACTGCTCAGACAGAACATGCACCCGCCCCGAATGTTATGGCAAACACCGCCCTGCTCAGTTGGGTCATTGAGAACCTGCTGCGCAACGCCGTCGATGCCATGGGCGGAACAGGAACGGTCACCATCACGCTTCACTCGGACAACCCACCCGCCACCAGGCTGTATATTGACATAACAGACACCGGCAAGGGTATTCCTCGGCGCGACTGGCACCGGATTTTCCTGCCCGGATATACCACCAAGGAGCGTGGCTGGGGAATGGGGCTCAGTCTCTCCCGGCGAATCATCAACACCTACCATCATGGACGAATATACGTTCTGCGCTCCTCCACCATACCGCCCTCGGGCACAACATTCAGAATCGAACTACAATGCATAAAAGCGGATTTGTAAATATCGTGGGCAACCCCAATGTGGGAAAATCCACGCTGATGAACGCCCTCGTTGGAGAGCGTCTGAGTATCATCACCTCCAAGGCGCAGACCACCCGCCACCGTATCATGGGTATAGTGAACGGAACCACAGACGGAACGGACTGGCAAATAGTCTATTCCGACACTCCCGGCGTACTCAAGCCCAACTACAAACTGCAGGAACAGATGCGCGAGTTCAGCGACTCCGCTTTGGTCGATGCCGACGTGCTCCTATACGTCACCGACGTGCAGGACTCGCCCGACAAAAACGCCGACTTCATCGACAAGGTGCGGCACACACGCTCGCGACTCTTCTTGGTAATCAACAAGATCGACCTCACCACACAGAGCACTCTCGAAGACCTCGTCACCTTCTGGCACAAGACGCTTCCGCAGGCGGAGATATTCCAGATTTCCGCCCAAGAGCGCTTCGGACTGGACTACCTGCTCAGGCGCATCATCGAGGTGCTGCCCGAGTGCCCGCCTTTCTTCGACAAGGACCAACTCACCGACAAACCCGAGCGATTCTTTGTCAATGAGATTATCCGCGAGAAAATTCTCCTCAACTACGACAAGGAAATACCCTACTCCGTCGAGGTGGAAGTCGAGCAGTTCAAGGAAGAGGGGGCTATCATTCGTATCAGTGCCGTCATCTATGTGGAACGTGACTCGCAGAAAGGCATCATCATCGGACGCGCCGGCGCAGCACTGAAAAAGGTCGGCTCCGATGCACGCAAAGACTTGGAAACGTTCTTCGGGAAGAAGATTTTCCTCGAACTGTTTGTCAAAGTGGACAAAGACTGGCGCCAGAAATCTTCACGACTCAAGCATTATGGCTACGACCTTACATAGCATGTTGCCGTACTACCGGCGCAACCTGCGTATCGCTTTCCCCGTCATGCTCACACAACTTGGCGGGGCGCTGGTCGGTCTCATCGACTCCGTCATGGTGGGGCACTACTCCACTACCGACCTTGCAGCGGTCAGTTTCGCCAACGGCATTTTCTTCACCGTCATGGTCTTCGCCACGGGTGCGGTGATGGGGGTCACGCCCCTCACTGCCTATGCCTTTGTGCAGGGCGACCACGAGGGCGTCAGCCGCATGCTCCGTACCGGGTGGGATTTCACGTGCACCCTTACCGCCCTCTCATGCCTGCTCCTCGTCGCTGCCATTCCTTTTCTCGGCAGCATGGGGCAGGACCCGGACGTAGTCATCGCAGCACGGCCCTACTACATCACGCGTATCATCGGACTCATTCCGTTCATGCTGTTCTGCCTGTGCAAACAGTTCCTGGAGGGCTTGGGCAACACTTTTGTCGCGATGGTCATTACCACGGTGTGCAATGTACTCAATGTCATCCTCAACTACATCCTCATCTTCGGGCACTGCGGGTTCTCGCCTTTGGGAGCCTACGGAGCCGGACTCGCCAGCCTCATTGCCTGCGCGCTCATGCCCCTCTGTTTTCTCTTTGCCCTGCTTGAGAAAAAGAAATGGAGACGATACCTCCTCAGTGCTTTCCATTGCGGACACAGTTCGCTCCGCCAGATCAAAGAGCTCGCCAAGGTGGGTGTTCCCATCGGCATACAGACGTTTGTCGAGGCGTTTATCTTCACCATCTCTTTCATCATGGTGGGTTGGCTGGGCAAAGAGACACAGGCGGCGCACATGGTTTCCAACCAAGTGGCTGACCTGACCTTCATGTTGGCACTCGGCATCGGCTCCGCCACCACCATCCGCGTCTCGCACCAATACGGTGTACATAATTACAAAGCCATGAAGATGGCGGCGCGTGCCAGTGTGCACCTCGTCCTCTGTATGAATGCCATCGGCGCCACCCTGATGATCTCACTCCGGCACTACATCCCGCTCCTTTTTTCCAACGACCCCGAGGTGATTGACATCGTCTCCCGCCTGCTGATCTACGCTGCTATTTTCCAGTTCTCCGACGGACTGCAGTGCGTCGGTGCAGCGTCTCTCCGTGGTATTGCCGACGTGCGCAGACCCATGGTGTACGCCTTTATCTCCTATATACTCATTGCCCTGCCAATCGGCTACTTGGCAATGTTCCCATTGGGGTTGGGCGTGGACGGCATGTGGCTGGCGTTTATCATCGCCCTCGCCATGGCTGCCGTCTTTTTCCACACCAGATTCTGGCGCCTCACCGCCAAGTGGCAGTAACCCAAAAGTGCATTGCTGCCTCGTCAAACTCTCCCCCGCTACTCCTTACTCCTCCCCCGCAAAGCAGTCGAACATTCGTCTGATAGTGCCGAAATGCACCATGTTCTCATCGTCATGTTGCGGGTCGTGTGAGCCGTTGCTCAGCACGATAAACCCATACCCCTCATCGGCACGGAAATACATCACCCCGCGCATGCCGTACGCACCGGCAGAGTGTCCCGTCAACACCGTCCCGGGCGAGAACATCTCCGTTTCCAACAGACCCAAACCGTAATGCTCCGCCCCCTGGTAACTGCGCGGTTTCTGCATCTCACGCGACAGACTGTCCGACAGGATACGTACGACGTTCGCTGCCAGCCCATGACGCATGTGCATCAACATGTACCGAGTCAAGTCTTTTGCCGAGATTTTCATGCCCGACGCGGGCGACACACGTGCATCATACGCCCACTCGTCTGTGCATTCATAGTGGTCGTCCTCCCATTGGTACAAATGCGCCAGACGACTCCGATCCAGCGAGTCCGACTGAAAATCACCCGCTATCTGCATCGGGCGCAGGATATGTTCGCGTATGTACGTGTCAAACGGCTCGCCCGACGCCCGCTCCAGGATCTCGCCGCACAGCGTATAGTTATAGTCGCAGTACTGATACCCCTCCCCGGGCGCATAATCGTTGTAGCGTTCACGGGCTATCACACTGGAGGTGTGCGACATCAGCATCTCCAGCGTAATCACGCGGTCCGGGTACTGGGGGTTGCGCAACCGGTATCCCAACAGATCCGAGGCGTCCATGTCCGTACGAAGAACCCCCTTTTCCACCAACTGCATCAAACCCGTTGCGGTGAACGTCTTGCTGATTGACGCCACACGTATCAGTTGGTCTTCGTCCAACTCGCCCCAATGCTGCATGTACGCCACTTCGTAGTTACGGACGAACACCACGACCAGTCCTACATTGTTCGTCTCGGCACGGTACGTTGCCATCTCCTGCTCGAACCGCACAATCCGTCCACGCAGTCCGTACCGGTCGCAAGACATCAATAGTACTCCTGACACCAACAACACTGCGGGTATCAACAGTACCGCGAACACCAATCGAAAAAACACGTTTCTTTTTCTCATCACTCTTTTGCCCTCCGGGCGTTTGAAATTATTCGCAAAGGTACTGCTTTTTTTTGAATTGACCAAATATTTTTGGCAAAAAGTTCAAACAAATGCATAAATAAATGATAAAATTCTTTACCCTGAAGGGTACGATCGGCAAAGCCGTGGTAAATGAACAAATGTGAAAATAACCTCCCCCTCTATATATAGTGAAAAAATGTGGAGAATCTATCACCTAAAAACAAAAAAAATCACTTTTTTTGCATTTTTCTTGCATTTTTCCCTATTCTGGTCCCCATTTTCTGACAAGTTAAACATTTTGTTGATTGTTTTGGGAATGGATATGTGCTATGCAACGCTTTTGTAGATGGCGGAAGGGATAGCCCCATCAAGGCCTTGATGGGGGCGCTCGGAGCCACTCCGTACTTCTTTGATAACGACAACAATGTCTCTTTTTCTTGCAACGCCTCCAACGCTACTTTAGCTTTAAAGGCTGAATCAAATTTACTCGGTCTTCCCATATTCTTTTTTTTGACTGCAAGGGTAATACTTTTTTTTCACATTTGCCAATCTGTCCTAATTTTGGGGACCACTATAATTGAACATTACTGTCCCATAAAAATTGAATTACAAATATAATGCACTTGAGCAGCATTTTTTTCTTGATTTTCAACTAAAAAAATTATAACCAAAATAAATCGTCTTTGGTGAATTTGTATGGTTCGTGGTAGTTATATACGGTGGCGAGGATGACGCGGAGGAGGCGAAGGACTTCGTTGGGATCTACAGCAAAGTGCAGATGCATGAGCTCACCTTCGGTGTCATAGAAAGACCGGTTGGTAAGGAAGATATGATCCTCTTCCGTAGGGTTGTCACGTAATCTTTCCAAATACGCACAGATATATTCAATTATGAACACGAGATTCAGTTCTTCTTTATTATAACTCAGATTTGTCAGCTTTCGTTCCGGGTGATTCTCATATATTTGAGTTAGGACGTCGAACATCTCTTTGTCCGTCATTTTATAGTCACCTGCATCAGAAAGAATGTAGATGCCATGAATACAGCCCGCCCAGTTTCTTGATAGACTCAAGATTAGACTTGGCTGTATAGTGATAGAAGTACTCAACTCCTCCTGCGTTTAGCAGACTCATAAAAGCAGAATAATCATCTTTCTTACGGGATACATCAATTATATGCTGTTCATGTTCAGTGATATGTTTCACTTTACTAACTCCCCGTACGGAGTTCTGATCGTCAACCACATCGTATTTCACTTGATTCGATGTGCTCGAAGAATAATGAAGATTCATGAACTGCTTTACAATCAATTCCTGAAAGATATGCTTCATATCAGCGTATGAGGGCTCGGTTTCTAATTCGACAATCACATCCGTCAATTTTGCGATAGCGTCTACTGTACTTTCTCCGCATAACCGTAGAGCATCCAATAAAGAACGAGTTTCTCTTCTAGTAAATCAAAGATATACGAGAATTCCAGTTCTTCTAAAATGCTTGCGGAAAATTCAGCTGCTGTCGCTTTGGCATCATAATTTGTATTAATTAAGTTACCAACAGGTGTACTCGGCCGAATAGTAAGCCATTGCTCCAAGTTTTGGTGGACGTCATTTAAGGCAACTTGCCCGTAAAGACGTTCCATCCCCATCAAAGCGTCATCTTGAGAATCATATTTCTCAAGCATGTCATTTTGGAAACGAACCCAAATGAACATCATTGCATATGCACGATACATCATATTAAGGACTATCTTATGAGGGTAAATTGAACTCTCATATCTTGTCCTCCAATTGGAAATGTTCCGTGTGGCTTCAGTATATGCAGTAGATAAGTCTATCATTTTACTTAAAAACTAATCTTTCAACATTATCTATAATAGTCCAAAATGCTTGCGGCAGACGAGCACGCATCTCTGATATAATCCATTCGGGAATATCCTCGTAGTATGCATGTGCAATCCCGCCAGTTATACATGCTAATGTATCGCTATCGCCACCGAGAGAAACAGCCAGGCGAATGGCAGACTCGAAGTCGTGACTATCGAAGAATGCGATAAGAGCCGGTGGCACAGTACCTTGACATGATGCTTCCCATCTGTAGTCAGGACGAATCTCGTCACATGTATGTCGTAAATCATACTTGAACAAATCTTCGATACAATCGCGGATATATTCTTTTCTCTCCCTTTTATGTGCCAAATATATAGCGACTGCGACTGCCTGAGCGCCTTTAATCCCTTCCGGATGATTGTGAGTGATTTCGGCAGAGCGTTTTCCTAAATCAAGAGCTTGGTCAATTGTATATGCACACCAGCCACAAGCAGAAGCGCGCATAGCAGAGCCGTTGCCCCATGAATTATAAGGATGGCGTTCTAATGACATACTATACGTCATCCCTCTTTCTCTAAAATCTGACAACATCTGCGGAGCGAAAAGCCATCTGGAGAAAGCGCCACCATAACCACCCACTGGGCAAGGATATTGCTTTGCCCACGAGACTAATTTCTCTTCAAGTGCGCTCTGCGACCTGTCGGTATTTGCCAGCCAGTCCCCCACAGCGATAGTCATAATGCTATCATCTGTGTAATTACTTTCCGGAGAAAACAACGGAAAATCTGTTTGCTTAATATTATCAAACTCGAAAACCGAGCCGACAGTGTCACCTATAATGGCGCCTAAACATGGATAATATCTAAATGCCTGAACCATGATATCAAAATTCAATGTTAAAATTGTTTTTAGATTTGAATTGCTCATAGCGCTCCTGATTAAATCGATAATAAGTTGCCGGACGATGAACTTGGGTGTCTTCTTTCTCGTCGGTTGCGTCCAGTATGCCCGTTGCAACTATTTTCAATCTGTGCCTTTTTTTCTATTTCTTCGGTTGAAATCAACTCCCCTACATAGGTGTTACTACAGTCGCCGAACGTCACATTGAAAGATGTAATAAAAGCATCAGTGTCCTTGAAATGAATTATAGGAGAACTATTGTCCTTGGACGCCAATTTGCTATTTTCTGGAACTATCAATTTTGGAATATCTATTATATACCTATACAAATGATTACAAAGAGATTTCACGAATTCATAATTCTCAAATATTGGATGCAGTTTCCATTTTAGCGTATTAAATACATCTTCTGCCATTTCACTTGGAGAACCGTTAAAATCACGTTCACTCCAGAACCAATAAAATGCATCTAATAACACATCCCAGTCGCCATCCTCCAATGGCTTACCACAGCCATATTCGATCACTTTGCGAAAGAGGTCATCATCAAAGGCGCCTTCAGCGAAAGGGTTGAAAGGATGGCGCTTAGACGGTTTGAAAACTT
>CAMOMF010000229.1 GCA_946619625.1 uncultured Bacteroidales bacterium | reverse complement strand
ATCCTTGTTTACAAGTGCATTACCCCAACCGCCTTCACCTATGGCAGTGGCTATACGCTCGGAGCCGATGTAGTAATGCTTGGTGTAGCCTGCTGGGGTAATCGTCAGATACGGATTAGGATAGAGCACGGCATCGTCCAATAAGGCGGAATAAGACATCTCTCCTCCATTTTGGTTGTCGATTTGGCATAGTCCGGTCAACTTCGACTCTCGCTGTGCTCGTGTCGCCAACCTCCGCGGCACCGAACTGCAAATGCAAGCATTCGTTCGGTTTGCTGTCGGTTTCCAAACCCTGTCTCCATTTCCGTTATAGCCATAAAAACCTGCTTGCTTAGGACCAATTACGGCTGACAACCTGTTGTTATCATCCCAGAGATGGAAACGAGCCTGCTCTTGCTTGCATTGCACCACCTGTGCCAAGTTGCCATTGGCATCCCAGTAGAGGTCGTAGGACAATTCGGGGTTGCCATCGTATATCACTCTTGGTTGGTGAGTCATGCCAGATTCGTCGTAGCCATATATAAGTTGCTTGTTCACATTATTTGCCCCACAATAATCGTGCCAGAACCCTCACGGAAATTTTTTAATGCATAAATCGCTATAATTTAGCATGTTAACAATTTTCAATTTTTAAGTTTAGTGGACACTAGTGGAGTGAAATAACAAAATTACTACAAAATATCGCCATTGAAAACATATTTGGAATACCTCCTATTGGCGAGGAAGGTGTATCCAAAATCCCCAAGAGAGCCCTTCGTCTGGGTTAGGACGCTGCCTATCGTATTGCCGAATAACTATATTAAAGTCAGAGATTAAGGATGTAACAATGATTCTCTTCCCATCTTTTAGGCATAAACAATGGTAAGTTGGCCCCCATTGACTCATGTGTTGTTCTACAAGTACTATGTCAGACAATGAAAATGTTTCTTCTTTGATAAGACTATTATTGTTTTTGTAATGTATTGTTTGAGTACTATCGTCATAATTAATAATTGTATCCTTATCATAGTGGGAAAACTGAATAGTACATAAAAGATAATATAGTGGCACAAGGAGACAATATATTGTCACTAATACTTCGGCACATAATAGGAACAATCTCAGAATAATAGACAGATTGTCAGAAGAGTAAACTTGAATATATAGATTCGGAAGTATTGGTACGAATAACACCAGAAACAGTATCCACGTAATAGAAATGAACACCAGACTTCTAATATATTTACTATGTGAGTATGTGAAAACCATTTGCATTGTTTTTGTTTTGTTATTATTAGAATCCATTCAAATACATATCTCCCACAATATTATAACTATTAGTATTTATATATGTATTCCACTCTACAAACTGTGTGCCTACTTCTTTCCCAAATAAACACACTTCATATGTCGACAGTATTGCCATTGCGGCGAGGAGACAATAAGGATTTCCAGATAAAGAGAGCGAATTTGTTACAATACCAATGATTGAATCTACGTAATCTTGACCTTTAAGCAATCTATCGGCATCATAGATGATTCCACCTATAGAAAACAATTTTCCTAGCACTCTTGTCCCTTTAAAAACGGAATTATCTTTATTAGCATATTCCGCAACTTGGGCCAAATTACTTGCTGAACTAATCAATACAGCCAATGGAGATCCCTGTATCCAACTCCGTATTTCCGATGGAGTGGCAGGGCGGTTTCCACAAAAAATGACGGGATTAACGTTTGGCTCTTCGTGTGTATATCCGCCACCTCCTGAACCTTCCAAAAACCCAAGATATAAACATGGTTTATTTATTTTATATTTCACCCCCGGCAACTCGAAGCCGATGAGCAGTAAAGTGCTATAATCAATATTATTTTCATCAAAATTATCACCATCAAATAAATACACAAGCATATTGCCATCGTCAATATGATATAGAACTTTGCCATAGGCGTCTATAATTGTCATATGGTATGTTCCATATGATCCATTTGCAAAACTCCACGGGCTCAGTCCCATCCAATCTACGTTGCAGACAGGATTATTGGCGGCATAGACGTAGGGGCTTTGCCATGGTGTCTGCTCACAGAGGGGATCCATGGCTGTGAAGCGCATGATAGTGGCGTAATAGTTGCGGCTCTCATACTCATAGACATCCATTCCGTGCATCTCCTCATATGGTTTGCCGTTGTATTTATTAGGCTGGATAGCCTGATTGGTGCTAATGTTCATGGGAACACCGGACGGGTAGTAGAACGTGGTCTGCGTGTACCCATTAGCATGCGAATCCCAGACGGCACAGACATTGCCAAGATGGTCACGAATGTAATAACAATGGTGGCGATAACCGGATAAATCATCGGTTTGGAAATACCCTTCCGGGGTATAGAAGATAAATAACGTTCCATTTGCATTACTATCAATCTTCAGATTACCCGAGTAATAAACAGTTCGAGTCGTATAATTGTTCGAAGGTAGATTAACCACAGCACCTACCGGCACCACTATCGGAGTGGTGAGCGTACGATATATGGTACTTTGTTTTCTACCCATGGCGTCATAATGGTTGATTATCTGATTACCATTCGTAAACTGCACTGTATCTGGTAAATTCAGTATGTTGTTCCGAATAGCACAGATGTTACGATCCAAGTCCACAATAATCGTGCCATTCTTATCGTAAAACATGGTTGTATCTACGCTGGACGCGTCCACATACTCTTTTGTGTTGTAATAGTTCTGGTTCCCCGCTATATCCTCAATTTCAACCAATTGATTCCCGCTATAACTATATGTAAGCACATCCAAGTTACCGTCTTCATCTTTGCGATTCATGTAGCAAATATTCCCCATTTCGTCATACTCAAATTGTTCAAGCCGCTTAGAGTTGCCATGTGCAGACACAAGTCTGTTTTGAGTATCATATTGATACATGAATAACTCTTCGTCATTACCAATGGACACTTTGTTTGCAGAAATGAGCCCGTTGTAGTATGGGGTAGCATAGTTTGGGAGGTTGTCCGCATAGTAAAGTCTTTCGGTAAAAACTCCTTCCGTCCGTTTGGTTAGGTGTCCACGTATATCAAAAGAGTCAATACGTGTAATGGCATTGTTGTGAAACGATGTTTGATATTGGCGTCCCACTTCGTCATATGACTTAACACTTTGGATAACGTCATCCATATCGCCTTTCTCTCCGACTCCATATTCCGTAGTCGTTTGCCTTCCCAAGTAATCATAACTAAAGTTATACTCTTCTTTCATGTCCAATTCGCTATGAGTGAGTAATCTCTTTGTCTCCGTTCCATCGAAATGGTAAGCGTGACATATAGTGTTGCTATACTGCATGGCGTTTATTTGTTGCTGGATGCATCGTCCCCTGTAGTCGTAATAGAATACATCTATATTCTGTGTCGTGGATGTGAGACCATAAGTAATGGTCATCGTCAACAATCCAGTCGCACTAGCATACGAGTTGTCAAAGCCCGATTTGTATGCAAAGGCGAGCGAGTTCTGCTGAAATTGCGTGAGAGTTTGTAATGCAGAGTAATCATCGTAGTAGAACTGCTGCAGACGTTTGATGTAACTCCCGTCTGAGCGATTGACCTCGGAAACTGCCGTTTTACGGCCCCTATCATCGTACTCTGTCTTTAGCCAATAATCACCTCGTTGGCGTTGATTTCCGTCTTGTGTATAAACAAGTTGTCCAAGAGAGTTATATTCATAGACAATAGAGTCACATCCGGGAAGTCGTTTCATCACCAATTGACTTTTCCTATCATAGCGATACTCATAGCCATAAAGTTGTATAAGTTCGTGAGTGGACGAATAGATGCCATCGGTTAAATGCCCACTGACAGCCGGTGGCAGGATATAGCGCAACCGGTCAAAAGAGTCATATACATAATAAGTTGTTTCTTCACCTTGTAATCTCATGATTGTTTTGCCACGTGTATCCTTATAAAGACTTACGGATGCCCCTTCGGAATCAGTTTTTGTAGTAACGGATAGTGCTCCCTCCGGATAGAATCCTGCACGTTCAACGCCATTTTCTGTAACTTTCCATAGGGCAACTTCGTTATTGGTATTGGCTCTATATACATAAGTGATAGGATGGTTTTGATATGAACTTCCAGCTTGCGTCTCTGACAGGAGAAGATGTCCATTGGTTTGCTCGTATAAAAAAGAATTGTAAGGCGCAGAATCATCGTAATAATTTATTAAAGTTGATGGGATCTCTTCCTCCTGCAAAGTTCCGTTTGAAAGAACTGGTAATGGTCTTGAGATACGACTAACATTCCCTGAAAAGTCACAATCATAATCTATCACCATGTCTTTTGTTGCAGATGCTCCTTTTCTTACGATGGAAAGAGATTTATGCCCCAGTGCATCAAAATACGTATCCGTGATTACGGCACGGGCAGTTCCCGTGCTGATTGAGCCATTTTGTTCCTGAACACTACCACAAGCATCCAAAGGTTGCACAATCGTGATACTTCGACCAGAATGGACAACAGTTGCACTCACGGGAAAAGCGGACAGAACAGATACTATCCCTGTCAGTATATGATAATGTTTTGTTTTCATATCTTTATAATGGTTTCGCTAACGGTTAAGCCTCCGGTTGTTACATGTAATTCATAGGAGCCACGCGGATAGGCAGACATGTCAATGGTGATGGAATGCTCTCCGGCTTCCTGCATGCCGAGATGTTGGCTCCACATAGGCAGTCCTGAACTGGTGGTAAGGACAGCATGTATGTCTGCATCTATGCCTAATGTGTATTGAGCAGTCACCTGTGAGACAACAGGATTGGGGTAATGCATCAAAGAAGAGATAACCATGTTCGCCCCTGCTTGTAAACTATCAACTTGTGTAATTTGTGTGAGTTCTTCCTCTGACAGGTCATAGATAATGGCTTGACAGACTACGAGAGTGTCTTCTCCTCCAACAAATTCCCTTACCTCGTGTTGTTCAAACAATGGGAAAGCGATTGCTGGTGAGAACCATTGATAGGTGTCTTCTATCACATTAACGGTATCCAAACCATACATCGTAATATCGCGATGGAAGCGAGAGCGTGTCACTTGGAAACTACCCAATGGAAGTTTCATTAAGCCGCTTGCATCTGTCGTCAGGTAACTGCTACCGTCAATTGTGTATGAAGTAGAGTGGCAATATTCTCCTTGCCCAAAAAATGAATCCCTTATTGTATCGCCTAATGCAACCGAACAAAAACGCAGAGTCGGTTGTATGAGAGAAATCTGGAAAGACCTATTCTCGTAACCGATCAAGAGAGTGGTGTCTTCGTGTAAAATTAGATGGTAGTGTGTATAGCCATCATAAACGGACAGCCGACTTGGGTTGTTTAACTTTGGACGGAAGAAAATAGGTTGCTCTTGTTCCAAGGAAGCAGTTGAGCAGTCCCAAACGAGTCCTGTGCCCGTAAAATCGGATGAAACAGGTAACGTGGGATGGACAAGAATGGTGTCCTGCGCATTCAATGTATTGAGCGCAAATAGAAGAAATATCAGTGTGAAATGTTTTTTCATAATCTAACACGTTTTAATGGTAAATGTAATGTTCCAGAATCTCTTTTTGGTTGTTGCGCCAAATGTATTTCTCCATTAACCTTCCACACGTATCGTACTGATATTTGGTTACAATACCTCGAGGGTCAGTTTCAGATGTAACACCAAGATAAGGTGTATAGGAATATGACCAAGTATATCCACCAATTGTTTTGGAAATAGGATACATAAAATCAGCAGACCATTGGTAATGTGTTCTCAATGCAGACGTAGTTTCTTGTTCCCAATTTAATCTATTCCAATGGATATAATGTGAGATGGAAGTGGTATCGTAGTTAGCAGTAAAAACCATCGCAAAATTATCTGCATGTATGGGGTTGTAGGACATGATAGGCTCTGATAAATGTAAAGTATGTGTGATTTTAGTAAAATCAACGAGCGTCTGGTTATGAAGAAGTTGCACAATATTTACTTTATGCAGGACTAAGGTGCCTGAAGTGGTATATTCAACCCCATTATCAATGTATCCGCTATAAATTTCCACCGGACTATTTATCATATTATGCAACACCAAGAATCGGTTCCCTATAAAACAGCTATCTATACCAGAAGGAATTCCATGGGGGATACCTTGAGTAATCATATCTGGATACACCTGGCGGGCAAAAAGTGTTTGATTGCCTTGCGTGACACTTTGAAAAGTTAGTCTGAATTTTGAATCGAAGTTTGAAGATGTTACGGAAGATATTCCTCTATGCCATTCTGTTTTATCAGTACAATAATACTTACCTGATGGAATATTGAAATAGTAACTATATCTCGAATACATTTGGTTGTTATTTGATGCCGGACCGCCATATTCTTCAATAATATTGGATTTTAATTGCATAGAAGCATCAAATTCTTTTTGGTTTTTGAGTAAGTGATACCATTTTAAGGGTTGGAAATAGTTTATTACTTTATGTAAGTCTATAAATGAAGAAGAATTGTCAAGCCTCCCGCAGTAGGTGAAACTATCTGTTTTAAAAGTGTACTTATTTGTGCGTACTATGGTTTGCGATGCATCGTACAAAGATTCCGAGACTTGACTATAGGTAATTGGAAATGTGTTTGCCCCATGAAGTTGCATTGTAGGAATAATGAAAAATTTCTTTCCCGATGTTCGATAGCATGCATAATCCAAATTTAAGACGCCTGAACCATTTTGAGAAGGGAATGGGGGAAATATTGGAGCTTTGGCAGGAGAAGCGTGTTCTATTTCACCATAATTATAGTGTTTTGAATATAGTAGGGAAGTTCCATCTGTAACAGAAATGGTTTTAATACGTATAGTATGACACAATTGATGCGGATAGTAAATAGTTTTGGTGCGCCATGTTTCATTAGAGAAAAAAGGAATTCGGACAGAATCCAATACTACTCCAGAATAAGTATAATTGTTTGTGGCACCAAGAGGGTTAGAACTACTAATAAGTGACCCATATTTTGAAAGAGCTGTTTCATAGCCATATGTGTCAATAGCAGCAAAAAAGTATGATGGAAAATTATTTGATTCTGACAAGTCGTAATCAAAAGAATAAGTCTCTCCGCATCCATCCGTTGCAGACTGAAGAAAATATCGGGATTGTAGTCCGTCTCCTTCATCTATATTGGATTGACCAAGGTAGTTAAATGTCCATGATTTACGCACTTGACCACTGACCTTAACATTCATTGCAGTAAGATATGGTTTAAGAGAATCTATTGCGGGATGGGAAATAAATCTAGATTGAAACACTTTATTATTAAGCCATGCATAAGTAAAGGAAACAGACAAACCTGTTTTTGTATTTGTTATAGAATCAAGAATGGCATATCGGAACAATTGAGTTGTGCCCCCATCGGGATGGTAGATATCATTCTGATCATGGCCAATTTGTATTATGTCTAAACTATCAGACTGAATCGGATTTGCTTCAACTATTATTGAATGATTAATATTTTGCATCCATCTGTAATACTCTTCATGCCGCCATAATGGTTGGTTAGATGAACGATAGTGAAATTCAAGAGTCTCATCATTAGGTGCTACTATTTTATGTAAGTGCCAAGCAATGATTGGTTGTGTGGGACCGTCAGAGAGAGTTCCACCATACTCCAAGGGAGCTGTTGAGGTTGTTGAACCAAAATAATACTTGTATCCATCTAATGTTGTAAGAATAAAGCAGGAAGGAGAAACATCAAATGTATTCCGCCAACCATTAATAAATTCGTTGTGTTGGAGAGGAACGTTTGTAGCATCAATATCCACGTAATCACCACTTAGTATTTGGGCATTACCCACACTATCAAAGACAAAACAACCCGAATACGAACCAAACGTAAAAGTATATATATCGCTGCCAATATCCTCATGTGTAATGTTAGACCTCCCTCTGTTAGAATATTTGATGTATGCCAAATGCCCAACATTATTGTTTGGAGTACACGGGTTTAAGACATTGTGATGGCATATCGCGGTATCCATATCATCGGCTACTCCTATTATTTCGCGCGATATTACACCACCAGCCAAAAATTGCCAATTTTGACCAACGGGAAAACTATAATCATACGGACGGAACCCATCACTTGTGTAAGACAACGAAATAGGCCATTTAAAGTCGAAGTCTTCTATTGTGTATAACGGAAGAGTATATTGCAACTGACCCGTCACTGGGGATACAGAGATAATTTCACCAGAGGAGAGAGATTCCTCTGCGAAACATGTATTAAGTATGCCCAATATAGTAATTATCAAACAAAAATGTTTCTTCATACTACTTTTTAAAAGAATTTTGCATAAATAAGTAAAGAATACTCCTTTCTTAATGGGTATTTTGGTTATTTGGGATTTTGAACGAAAAGATACTTACCCCGCGCGCCTATACACGCGGGATAAGTGAAGAGTGTCAAACTGCATCAGCGGGCAGTGAACGAGCCGACGAGGGTGAGACCACCATTGCGGATTTCGATGGTGTGTGCACCGGTTGCCGCCAGTTGTTCTGCCGTGAAGCCGTAGAACTGCGAGTTGAGCACCACACTGCCAGACGCATTGCGTACAATCACCTGCGTGTTGTTCGCGTTATCTACACTCACCGCGAGCGTGCGACCAGTAATAGTGGCGCGGAAATCGGTAGGTTGAGTGGGGGTGCTTCCTGCTTTACCAGGACCGTCAAGAGGCTCATCGCCGAGTGGATCTTCCATCCCAACAATTTCAATTAGTTGAATTTCTACTTCTTGCTCGTCAGCAGTAAGAAACATTGGCATGGCAAAAAACAACCCCAGTGCCAATAAAATAATTTTTTTGAGTTTCATAATACATTATTTTTTGTTCAGTGCAAACGGATTTTCCGAAAAGCGCTGCAAAGTTACTGCTTT
>CAMOMF010000228.1 GCA_946619625.1 uncultured Bacteroidales bacterium | reverse complement strand
TTGGGCGACTACGCCAGTGCAGAGCGCGACTGCAACGATGCTATTCACAACAACCCCTTCTCGCCCGGAGCGTACTACACCCGTGGTTTTATTTACAGGCAAACAGAGCGGTTCGACCTGTCGGAAAAAGATTTCACCGAGGCACTGGTTTTTGCACCTGAGAACAAGACCTATTTACTACTGCGGGCAGATGTACGCGCGCAAAAGAAAGACTATACAGGCGCTTTGCAGGATATAGACTACTTGTTGCGCAAAGAGCCCAACTCGCCCTCGTTCCATTTCGAGAAAGGTGTGGTGCTGATGAGCAGTCAGGACACCCTCGGGGCATTGACCGCTTTCTCCGATGCCGTTCGGCTGGAGGGAACCAACCCTGCCAACTGGAGTGCCAAGGGACTGGTCAACAGTCTGCTGGGGAATGACGATGATGCACTGTACGACCTCACGCAGGCGATTAACCTCGGCTCCAAGTGGGCAGGCGACTATATCAACAGGGGAGTGCTACACTACAAACGACACAATTTCCGGGCAGCACTGGCGGATTATGACAAGGCAATTGAACTGAACCCCCAAGACGCTCGTTGCTACTACAACCGCGGACTTATTCGTCAGGAGCTGGGCGACTTCAACCGGGCGCTGGACGACTACAATCAAGCGCTCAGCTTGAACCCCGACGAACTGGAGGTCCACTACCAACGGGGAACCGTCAACCTGCAACTCAAGCAGTGGAAAGAGGCTGTCGCAGATTTTGACACACTGATTGCGAATTACCCCTACTTCCTGCCATCGTACTACCTCGCAGCCCGAGCCAAGACGGAATTGGGTGAAAGGAAGGCGGCATTCCGTTATCAGCAGAAAGCCGACCTATTGGAAAAAGACAAGGATAAAATCCAGCGCCAAAAACAACTTGATACCGATGCGCAACTGGCAGAGAACCAACCGCGCAAGAAAGACCCTCGCAAGGAGTTCTCCAACCGCGCGGCACAGAACAGGACAGATGCCGACAGCGGCGACGATTCTTACCGCAACGAGGCACGAGGAGCCGTCCAGCACCGATATGCCGACATCACGGGCGAACCCAACGTGACGCTCAGTTATTATGCGCCGCAGACCAATGCCTCCGTTGGACCTCAGCCTAACGCTTTCGTCCACCATGCCTCCTCGTTCACCCACCCTCTTGTGGACGACTACAACCGCAACGGACACTTACCCGCGCCACTACATGCCACCATGCGCGAACTGCCGCTGAGCGCCGACATGGTCAGTCGACATTTCGACCAGATTGACCTTCTGTCCCGCCAGATTGACAACCTCGAACAAAAGGGCACGCCCGACTCGCAGGACGCCGACACCTACTTCGCACGGGCAATGGAGTTCGCTATCGTGCAGGACTACACCTCTGCCATTGAGGACCTCAACAAGGCTCTGACATTGCGACCGCGATTTGCCATTGCTTTGTTCTGCCGCGCCAACTGGCGATATAAATATTTGGAGGTGTTGCTGCAGAATGGCGAATCCGGACCGGCGGAACAGATTCAGCATGATTTTGACCTTATTCTGAAGGATTACGACGATGTCATTTTCCTGCGTAAGGATTTTGCTTTCGCCTACTATAACAAAGGCAACGTGCTCTGTTCGCAGCAGCGCTTTGCCGAGGCCATTATTGCCTACACCGATGCCATCCGTATAGAGCGCGATTTTGGAGAAGCGTATTTCAACCGTGGTCTGACGCGTATCTACAACTCGCCCGCCAAAGTGGGTGGTACCGATGCGGCATCCAACAGTTACCTGGCAGGACTGGAAGACTTGTCCCGTGCAGGCGAATTGGGCATTTATCAGGCATACAACCTAATTAGCAGGTTCAAATAAACATTAAATGGTAAATTGGGTACGCAGGTCTTTGTGCCTGCGAGGAAAGAAATACAAATTTTGCGACTAAAGCGTTTCATATTCATTCTCGCGCTGCTGGTGCCTTTCCAGGTGCAAGCACAGTTGCTGTGGAAAATCAGTGGCAACGGCGTGGCAAAACCCTCTTACCTCTTTGCCACCAACCGGCTGACTGATATCACTTTCCTCGACACAATCCCCAACCTCTTCGCCACCTATTCGCGCTGCGATAATATTATCACGGAGTTCGCCATCGAGGACTATGAGGCGATTGCAGCGCTACGCACGGCCGCTCTCCTACCGGACACCGTCAGCGCCGAGGATTTCCTCACGCCCGACCAAATCAAGCAATTGGATGTTGCCTTGCAACTGACGTTAGAGATGTCCTTTCACCAACTGGCACGACTTAAGCCGCAATATATCATTGAGTTGTACCGCAACGAGCTGTTCAACAAATGGCTCAATGCCGCCAACATCCGTCCTGCCAACCATTTCTTCGAAGAAGTGGCAAACCAACAGGGCAAACCCGTTATCCCACTTGATGATATTGGCGAAGCACTCTATATGATGTTCGACCGCGAACCCATCTACTGGCAGTACGAACAACTGATGAAAATCATTGACTACCCCGAGGTGGAGGTTCGTCTGGAGAAAAACATCCGCAACCTCTACAAAGAAGGACGATTGCTGGACATGGCTTTCCTTATCAGTGCGCCGGACAACACCGCAACCCTCTCTTTTTCTGACTACAAAGTGTTTTGTTCCCGCAACAAAGAGTGGGTACGGCGCTTGCGACCGCATCTGCTAAAAGGAAACGCTTTCATCCCCATTGATGCCATGTATTTGGGAGGCGATGACGGCCTCATTGCACTGCTCCGCGCTGACGGTTACCGCGTTAAGCCACTTAATAAACCTCAACGCTAACCTGGTACTGATAAACTATTTATTTGCATCATTCGGAAAAAAGCAATAAAATTGCGGCACATTTATTCAACACATGTACATAGAACACGAAGAAACAACAATATGACATACGAAGAATCAATTGATTATCTGTACAACTCGCGACCACCGTTTCATGTGGTGGGGGCTAAGGCATACAAGCCCGGACTTGAAAATGTACAGACACTGATGGCGCATTTTGGCGAGCCGCACCAGTCATTTCGCTGCGTACATGTGGCTGGAACCAACGGCAAGGGTTCGACATCGCACCTGATAGCGGCGGCGTTGCAAGCAGCAGGGCTGAAAGTGGGGCTATACACCAGTCCGCACTTGGTCGATTTTCGCGAGCGAATCCGCATAAACGGTAAGATGATAGAGAAAGACGAGGTGTCGAATTTTGTGGAAAAAGAAAAGGCTTATCTGGATGCGGTGCAGCCCTCTTTTTTCGAGACAATCACCGCCCTTGCCTTTCAGTATTTTGCGAAAGAGAAAGTAGATATCGCCGTAGTAGAGACCGGCTTGGGCGGTCGATTGGATGCGACAAATATCGTCGCCCCGTTAGTTAGCGTGATTACCAATATCGGTTTGGACCATACTGAGTTTTTGGGCAGTACGCTGAGTGCCATTGCCGCAGAAAAAGCGGGAATAATGAAACCCGGTGTGCCGTGCGTCATTGGCGAGACGCAGGCGGAGACCGAGCAGGTGTTTCTTAACAAAGCAGCAGACTGCGGATTGTTGCAAAGCCATGGCAAAGCAGCAGAGTGCGGTCTGCAGCAAACAGATGGGCAACCAAATAGTAAAGCACCCGGCTTGATGGGAGAGTTGGGGCTGATTTGGTTTGCCGATCAGTGCAGTTACCTGCGCAGTGTACGCAGAAAGAATGTGCCTCAATGCGAATTGAGCGGTGCATATCAGGAGAAGAACATGCAGACCGCCTATGTGGCACTGCGTGTACTGAGGAGCGTGTTCCCCACCCTAACAGAAAAAGCCATTGCAGAGGGCTTCGCGCATGTTTGCACACTGACTGGACTGCGCGGCAGATGGGAGGTGTTGTCGCAGACGCCCCTGACTATTTGCGACACGGGACATAACTCGCATGGAATAAGAACCTACGTAGAGCAACTGAAAGAATTGTCGAAAGGTGACCGTCACCTGCGAATCGTGTTCGGCATGGTGTCAGACAAAGATGTGGACACCGTAATGGAACTACTACCCCGCTCGGCGTATTACTATTGGTGCGAGGCACAGACCAAGCGCGCCATACCAGCAGATGAAATGTGCCGTAAAGGATTGACGCACGGACTGATAGGGATGGCGTACGGTCCCGTGGAGGTGGCAGTACATGCGGCGCAAAAAGATGCCGGTCCCGAAGACGTGCTCTTCATAGGTGGGAGCAACTACGTAGTGGGAGAAGCGATAAAAGAATCGTTCGCTAATCACCCGCTAATCACCCGCTAATCACCCGCTGGTGGTTATATGGTGTAAAGGATGGATGGTGCGGAGTATTGCTGTCAGGCGTCGAACTTAACATGGAAATCGCAGGTGCCGGACTTGCGCAGGTCCAAGAGGAAGTTATAGAAAACCCCATCCACAAACAACTGGTATTTGGTACTATTAAGCGTGATATGGTTGTTATTGATTTCATCGTGCAGGACGACCTTAAGCGCAGCCGCTGCGAACTGTTTCTGCTCGTTGGGGTGAGTGTTAGCCGCTTTCTCAGCACGGCGCTGTTCCTCGATGACTTTCTGCATACGTTCACACTCGTCACGAAGCAGTTGGTTGAACTCGTCACGGATATTCTCCAACGGCATTTCCAAAATAACTTCGCGCAGTGATTTGGCTTGCAGTCCTCCCAGAGGCTCCACATCCTTTATTAGAAACTCGTACTCCGCCTGTTCAAAAGGCAGCGGTTCATAAGGCTTGCTATTACGGAATTTTGCTCTGTTTTGGCGGATACGTTCGGCTCCCCGCTGCTGGAAAATGCCGGTAATGAAGACAAAACTATTAGGCATGAGGCGAGGCGCAAAATTAGTGAAATCCTGCCCGAAGAGGGTGAAAGTGAAACTGCCATTGTAATCCTCCAACGTGTATTCGGCATACGCATTGCCATTCTTGGAGGTGCGATTCTGAACACCTGTAATGATTCCTCCGATATGGGCAATTCGGTCTTCATGCTGCAGCAACCACTCTTTTGGGTCGGGTTCACCTTCAGCCGGAACATAGGCGCGTGGCCGGTTCTTAGAGGGGTCTTCAGTATTGATTTGGTTGCGGTTCCACTTGCCGAAATAGTTCATGTCGTCGGAGTGAATATCGCACATCTCATTGAGTTCAAAGCGATACTCGTCCAGCGGGTGCGCAGAGAGGTAGATGCCGATAAGTCCTTTTTCCAAATTGAGTCGCTCAATGGTACTCCACCGCTCGGTCTGCGGCAGTTCGGGGTGCTGGATCTCTACTCCTCCATTGTCGCCGAACATGGCAAAGAGGGAGTTCTGCTGTTCCTGCTGTTCCGCCTGGAATTTGTTCCCATAGCGCATAATGGTATCAAGCACATTGTCGCCACGGGAGTTGATGGTAAAGAGTTGCTCTCGATAGAAATTGTCGAAGCAATCGAAGGCACCGCTTGTAGCCAGATTCTCAATAACTTTGCGGTTACAAGCCGTAAGGCTGACGCGCTCTACGAAATCGAAGATGGAAGTGAAACGCCCGTTCTTGCCGCGCTCGCCCATGATGGCCATCACGGCTCCTTCGCCAACGCCCTTGATGCCACCCAAACCAAAGCGAATATTGCCCTCTTCGTTGACCATGAAATTGAGGTCGGACTCGTTGACATCCGGTGGAAGAACATTGATTTTCATCTCTTTGCACTCCTCCATCAGTTTAGTGACTTTGCCAATATCGTCTTTTGAGACCGTAAGGTTTGCCGCCATAAATTCAGCGGGGAAATGCGCCTTGAGGTAGCCGGTCTGATAGGCGACCCACGCATAACATGTAGCATGAGATTTATTGAAGGCATAGGAGGCAAATTTCTCCCAATCGGTCCAAATCTTATCCAGTTTTTCCGAATCGTATCCGTTCTTACGCCCGCCCTCGATGAACTTGGGCTTCATGGCATCGACGATATCTTTCTTCTTCTTACCCATCGCCTTGCGCAGCGAATCACTTTCGCCGCGAGTGAATCCGGCAAGAAGACGACTAAGCAGCATGACCTGTTCCTGATAGACAGTGATGCCGTACGTATCCTTGAGGTAGGTCTCCATGATGGGTATATCGTACTCGATGGGTTCTTGTCCGTTCTTGCGCCGGATGAACTGCGGTATATAATCCATCGGTCCGGGACGATAGAGGGCATTCATGGCAATGAGGTCAGGCAAAACGGTAGGTTTGAGTTCACGGAGGTACTTCTGCATACCGGCAGACTCAAACTGGAATGTAGCGATAGTACGCCCCTCCTGGAACAACTTGTATGTCAGTTCGTCATCAACGGGTATATGGTCGATATCCACGATGAGCCCGTTGTGCGTTTTCTTGATATTCTCCAGCGTCTCCTTGATGATGGTGAGCGTGATCAGCCCCAGGAAGTCCATTTTGATGAGTCCGACCGATTCTACCACGTGCCCATCGTACTGTGTGACCATGATGTCCTTGCCGGTAGCACGGTCCTTAACGGTTGCCAAGGGTGCAAACTTGGTGAGGTCGTCCGCCCCGATAATGACCCCGCACGCATGAATACCCACTTGACGGATTGTGTCCTCCAGCTCTTCGGCATAATGAAGCATGGCTTTTTCCTGCTCGTTGTCCGAACCGAGGATATCTTTCAGTTCCTTGACATACTTGTAGCAGTTCGCCAGATTGACTTTGGGTGACTTGCCTTTTTCGTCCTTAATGTTATCGGGGAAACTGCGTTCGGGCACGTATGATTTGATTTTATTCACCTCAGCAAGGGGCACTTTCAGTACACGTCCCACATCGGAGATGGCTGATTTAGATGCCATTGTGCCATAAGTGATGATATGTGCCACATGGGTCTTTCCGTACTTTTCACTGACCCAATCCAGCACCTTGCCACGTCCGGCATCGTCAAAATCGACATCAATATCGGGCAGCGAGATACGGTCAGGATTGAGGAAACGCTCGAACAGCAAGTCATAGGGCAACGGGTCCACATCTGTGATACGCAAACAATATGCCACCACGGAGCCTGCCGCCGAACCACGTCCGGGTCCCACCGACACCCCCAGTTCTTCACGTGCGGCGCGGATATAATCATATACGATAAGAAAGTACCCCGGGAAACCCATGGTTTTCATCACGTGCAACTCGAAGGTGATTCGTTCCCGGATGGCGTTGCCCTCGGGCGTATCAGCATCCACCTTGTCGCCGTAGCGCATGTGGGCACCTTCCCAAGTGAGTTTGCTGAGGTAGTCCGCCTCGAACTTGATTCGATACAGTTTTTCGTAGCCGCCCAGCGCTTTTACTTTTTTCTCCGCCTCTTCTTGCGTAAGAACCACATTGCCTTTTTCGTCGCGGGTGAACTCATCGAAAAGGTCCTGCTCGGTAAATTTCTCATGCCACTGCTCTTCTGTTCCGAATGATTCCGGAATGGGGAATTTAGGCATAATAGGACCGGAATCAATATCATAGACCTCTACCTTTTGTACAATCTCCTGCGTATTGGCAAGCGCCTCGGGCACATCACTGAATATTGCCGCCATTTCTTCGGGTGTTTTTAGCCACTCTTGCTTGGTGTACGCCATGTTGTCGTCGGTCTCGTCATTGACATCTTTGTTGATATCCTCCATCGTCCGACCGGTGTTGAGCAGCACTAACAACTCGTGCGCTTCGGCATGCTCTTCTTCCACAAAATGGGCATCGTTGGTGCAAATGACCTTGATACCATTGCGCCCTGCTATATCCATCAGGATGGGGTTGACAACCATCTGCTGCTGGTAAGTATCCTGGTTGCCGCGGATTTTGTCGGTCTGGTGGCGCTGAATCTCGATGTAATAATCCTCCCCAAAGACGGATTTGAACCATTGAGCGCTCTTTTCCGCTTCGTCCTGCTTGCCCTGCATAATCAGTTGCGGCAACTCACCTCCCAGACATGCCGAGCAACATATGATTCCCTCGTGGAACTCCTCGATAAGTTGTTTGTCGATTCGCGGTTTACCGTAAAATCCCTCAATAAAAGAGAGGCTGACCATACGACACAGATTGCGGTAGCCCTGCATGTTTTTCGCCAGCAGAATAAGGTGCCATCCGGACGAGTCGGTTATCTTTTCTTTACCTCGGTTGTTGAGGTACTTGACGTTCCTGTCTTTGTCGAATCGCGTACGCCGTGCACAATATGCCTCCACCCCGACAATGGGTTTGAACGGAATAAAAGATGCGGCTTTCTCTTCCAGTTTGGGCAGTTCCGCCTCATACATAGGCAGTGCTTTCTCGGCGGCCTTGCTGTCCTGCAGTTTCTGCGACACGTCTTTCCGGTCATGGTCAGTGAGCGGAGCACCTCCGTCTTCCTCCGGCCAATGCCCCTCTTTGAGCATGTTTTCCCACTTACCTTTCTCTGCAATCCGCTCTTTCGCCTTTGCGATACGTGTCTTGCAATCCTTGACGGCACCTTTCGCAGCACCGTTCACCTTTTTAGAATAATCGAGAAAGTCCTTCACGCCATACATATTGCCATGATCGGTCAATGCCATGGCGTGCATGCCGGTACGCATACATTTGTCCACCAACTCGTTAATCTTGGACATGCCGTCAAGGAGCGAGTAGTGCGAGTGAACGTGAAGATGAGTGAAAGTATCCATTGTTATCGTTTGACTTTTTTATCGTTACTTTTGCGCAGTTGCAGTCCTGCGAGGATAGTTTCGGGGCTGAGGTGGAACAGGCTGTACATCTCTCCCCCCATGGTGAATCCGCAGCGGTCGCACACCCCATGAGTAAAGCCCATACATTTGGGCGAACGGCTGCCGTCGGAGAATATGAAATTGGTCACCCAACAATACTTGTCGGTACAGAGTACTTTACCATTTTGCACCTTCATTGCCTTCAATCCATCGGTGGTATTCATGATAGGGTAACCACGGCGCTTGTAGTCCATCAGGCGATCAATAAGGTTATTGCGTTCCTCGGGGTCCAAATAGAGGGACTCAGTTTCGCGGAACGGGGTATGAAAATTGAAAGCAATATGGTCAATGTCGGGGTTGTGGAGCACGTATTCGAGCGTTTCGTCCACGCCGCTCATGTTGCGGTTGTTGACCACCATGTTGACACACAGCGGTTTTTCGCGGTGGAAGGCGTGGATATGCTTCTCCAAACGGGCGAAAGTCCCCTCACCGCGGATATCATCGTGCCACTTGCCCACCCCATCCATCGAGACGAACACCGTGTCGGCATGGGAGCCGTTAAAGGGCAGTTGGGCATTAGTTGTAATAGTGGCAGAGAAAAAGCCAATCTCGTGTGCCAAGTCAAGCACATCGTCGATGGTATAGAATGCATCGGAACCCTCTTTTCTGTCCTTCCACAGGTACAGTTCTCCGCCCTCGAAGTCCACAAAGCGGCTGCCGGCACGGTAACAATCCTCCAACTCCTCACGAATGGCCTGAAAGGTCTTAACGCGCGGGTGCTCCAGTTCATATACCGAGCAGTGCCGACAGCGCAGATTGCATTTGTCCAGAATAAAAATGACGCTCTGCAACGGCGCGCGCCTGCCCAGAAGTGCCCGCACGTACCACTGGCCCAAATATGCCAACTGACCTAATTTGTTCATCCCGCAACGCTAATAATATATAATGTCAGTTTCACCATCGCCATAATCAGGCAGAAACCGGTATTGACATTGCGCATGGCATACCAGCGCATCAGGTAGTAGCGGTTGTCCTGTTCGATGTTCTCCCAATTGTCCATGGGTCCGAGCCACTTGGGCGGATTGTCCGTCGGCACTTCCACCTTCCTGGCGAACATCACCATCGCCCACATGACCCAACAAGCCTGGGGTAACATCAACAGCACAAACAGGTACGCCCAGTGGATGTAACCTGTAAGCACGCAGCCTACAATAAGCAGGAAAGGTGTGAACAGAAAAATGGCGTAAGCGGTCAGTCCGGCTGCATCGGTCCTGAGTAATACGGCAAGTGTTTTCTTATGACTGACATCGTCCACATGCCGCTCGACAAACGAGTGCGTATAGAGAATATTGGTGACGAACATGCCAATGGCAATGCCCAACATAAGGATATGCCATGCAAACCCTGTCTCAGGCGTATATAACGCGCCGCATGTCGATTCGTACACGCCGCACACCAGACATGGTCCGAAACAAATACCAATCACCAGTTCCCCCAATCCGTGGAAACCCAGTTTGAACGGCGGTGCCGAGTAGAAGAAACACAGAAACGCTGCCACGGCTGCAATAATGACCAAAGTCATGTCGAAATCCCGTGCCACCCATATAATCAGTCCGCACACCAGCGCCAAACCGAAGAACACGGCAATGGCGGCTTTCAGTTGTCCCAGAGTGGTGCTACCATCGCGCAGATAGGGGTATTTGTCCGTGAAAGCCTTTTCGCCCTCTTTCCGGAGCTCCTCACGATAATCCAGCAGTTCGTCTTGATAGTCAAAATAATCGTCCAGCAGGTTGCCGCCCAAGTGCACCAAGCAAACGCCAGCCACCGCCAACAACCCCAACCATATATTGAATCCCGGTACACCCAAAGCCATCACAACCGTCAAGATACTCGGCATCAGGTTCTGTGGAACAGCAAAACTACGGGCGTTATATAACCAACGCTTTATCATTTAATCATATTATTATTTTCACATTTATTCATTTATTTCACGACAATCACTTTATTCCCAATTTCTTACGGATATCCTTGGGCAGAGCGTCCTTGTGAACCAACACATCGTTGGTTTTGTAAGCCATGAAGGCACGGCTGACGTACCAGATTCCCTTGTAATCCGAGCGGGCTGTACCCCACGAGTTCTTCACCATGTAGTACTCTTTGCCGTTTTGATCCTTGGCAATGCCGAATATTTGCATGCCGTGATCATCGGTTGTCTCCCAGTTGTCGTATGCTTTCTGGCGCATTTCCTGGGTGATTTCCATTTCAGGCAACGGACGCTTGGTCAGTTCTTTCCGTTTGTCGTCCGCTGACAATCCGAGCCATTTGGCAGCATCCGAACCGGTCAAGTCGGCTCCGTGGTCGGCATCAGGCATTACGCCAATACCTTTGCGGGTGAAACCGGTCTCACTGACATCCGCACCCCATGCCAAGGTATAACCATTCTTGATGGCATTGTCAATGATACGCATCATGTCCTCCATGGGCACATTGTACATCTGGTCCATGCGCCAATTGTCAGGCACCTCCAATGCAAAACGCTCGTAGAACGGATGGTGGGTATAGGATGTAATTGACACGTAGTCAGACTCCTTCATATCCAGCCACTGCACAAACGAGCGGGGTGTGTAGGTCTTTCCCTGATAGGTAAACTCCTCCGGACATTTGCCCAGATAGGTATCCCAAATACTTTGGAAGGCGTCACGCCAAACGGGTGTCAGTTTTTTCACCTTACCGCCGGTGATGCCGTTGAGAAATCCCTTGCAGATTGCATCGACTTCAGTATGGTTGGGCAGGGTATCACCGTACAGGATGCCCGGCATGGCTTCCTGTGGAACCAAACCATAATGTTCCATACAGTAGATGACATCATAGGCAGAGCCGCCCGGGGCGTATTGGCTGCCTTCGCCGTACTGGCGAACGAAATACACGGCCCTGTCCATCATTGTATGGCTGACAACAAACATCTCGCTCAGGTCCATTTCAATACCTTTCTTGCGCAAAATCTCGCTCTCCAGAAAACCGATGGTGGAATAACTCCAACACGTGCCCGAACGGTTTTGGTCTTTCACAGGCGTGATACCTACCGAGTCAATGGTGGTAAACTGCCAACCGTCAATCGTGTCATTCTTCGCTTCTTCCGCTTTTAGTCCAATGATTCCGACAAGGCTCAACAGCCCTATAAGCAATGCTTTCTTCATATAATTTACAAATTTTTAATTGTCAATTATCCATCAGGTATGCCTTGATGAAGCCATCGATATCCCCATCCATCACAGCCCCCACATTACTGGTCTGATAGTTCGTTCGGTGGTCTTTCACACGCCGGTCGTCGAACACATAGGAGCGTATTTGGCTACCCCACTCTATCTTTTTCTTACCCGCTTCCACTTTCGCTTGGGCTTGACGCCGTTTCTCCAGTTCCAGTTCGTACAACTGCGAACGCAGATGACGCAACGCGTTTTCACGGTTCTTGGGCTGGTCGCGCGTCTCGGTGTTTTCAATCACTATCTCATCGTCCAAACCGGTCAATGGGTTCTTGAACTTATAGTGCAGACGTACGCCGGACTCCACTTTGTTCACGTTCTGTCCGCCTGCACCGGAACTGCGGAAGGTGTCCCAACTGATCCCCGCGGGATTGACTTCCACCTCGATAGAGTCATCAATAAGAGGCACCACAAACACCGAGGCAAATGATGTCATGCGCTTACCTTGGGCGTTATATGGCGACACGCGAACCAACCGGTGCACCCCGTTTTCGCTCTTCAGGTAACCATACGCCATGTCGCCTTCTATGTTGAAGGTCACTGTCTTGATTCCCGCTTCGTCACCTTCCTGCAGGTTGGTAATGGTCACTTTGTACCCATGACGTTCGCAGTATCGTTGGTACATACGCATCAGTTGCTCCGCCCAATCCTGCGCCTCCGTACCGCCTGCTCCCGCCACAATCTTCAGGACGGCAGGCATCTGATCCTCTTCCTCTGACAGCATGTTTTTCATTTCCAGCGCCTCCACTTCGGCAAGCGCCTTGGCGTATGCTTCGTCCACATCCTGCTCGCTGACAATCTCCTCACGGAAATATTCCACCGCCAGTTCCAGTTCCTCTACGCTGCTGCGCACACCCTCATAGCCTTCAATCCACGATTTCAGACTCTTTACCTTGCGCATCTGGACCTCGGCTGCTTTGGCATCATCCCAGAAACCCGGTGCCTGGGTATGTAACTCCTCTTCTTCCAATTGGATGCGCTTTTCGTCAATGGCAAGATAGGCTTTCAACTTATCTGCACGGTCCTGCACATCCTTCAGTTGTTCAATTGTAATCATTTCTTGATAGTTTCAAATTGGCTGCAAAATTACAAAAAAAAATCCACATATGCAAATCTTGACGCAAAAATGTCAATACAACCTCTTTTTTTTGGCATATTTGCCATTTAGATTTGCACATTTGAAAAAAAAATCGTAACTTTGCAGTCCAAATCCTTACATTCATGTGTAAAAAGATATTGAAACAGTTATCATTTTCGACAGAGCAGGCTGCGTATATCTCCGCCATTGCCTGCCTCGAAGCCAAAGGGGATCTTAGTGCCCTGCAGGTCGCCATCAACAAGGGGTTAGATGCCGAACTGACAGTCAGCCAAGTCAAAGAGGCGCTGTCGCAATTGTATACCCCTACTCCAACACTCAAAATAATCACCCTAAATAATTTATTCTCATGCGTAAACAACTAACACTCCTCGTAGCCGTTCTCGTTGCTACGTTCACCTTCGCCCAAAGTTCGGGGTTTGAGAAACTGGATGATTGGACCCGGGAATGGAAAAAAGGGCAGCAAACGTATTTTGGTTATCCTGTCAATCAACACTCCCCTCTGCACGATTTCTACAAATGGTACGTTCGTACCGGCATGGATGAAGTCAACCTGAACAACGCCGGCGACCCCATGACCGACCAGCCATGGCGTATGTCCTCACAGGCCTTTGAGCGCGATGTGATTGAGTTCTTCGCGCCCCTGTATGGTTTCTCGAACGACAGTGTTTGGGGCATCGTCACCCACAGCGGAACGGACGGCAACAATCACGGCATCTATTTCGGCGCCAACTACCTGTTCAACCGGACGGGCAAAATGCCGGTCGTCTATGTGTCTGACGAGGCACATTACTCCAACATGCGGCTCTGCGACCTGCAG
>CAMOMF010000227.1 GCA_946619625.1 uncultured Bacteroidales bacterium | reverse complement strand
CCTCGCCACCTCGTTCCTTGCTCTTTACTATAGCGTCCATTATGCCCTAATAGCATTAGGGCGACTCCCCAGGGACAGCCCATCTCCCCACCTCGCCACCTCGTTCCTTGCTCTTTACTATAGCGTCCATTATGCCCTAATAGCATTAGGGCGACTCCCCAGGGACAGCCCCTCACCCTGCAAAACTACAACTTCCTCCCCCATTCCGCCATACTTTTCCCCAAAAAACACACTTTTCTGAAAACTTTTCCTCCAAACTCTTGCACATGTCATTTATTTTTATTACCTTTGCACCCGCTTTCATCGGATTAGCCTTGTACGATTCTTGCATGATTCTTGCATGATTCTTGCACGATTCTTGCACGATTCTTGTACGATTCTTGCACGATTGTTGCACGATTCTTGTACTATTTAGCACTCATCACCGGGAAAGCACCGATACAAACAACTCTTAACAACCACACTACTTATGGCAACTCCAAATTACGACGCACCTATTGAGAACCTCTCAGGCGCAATCCAAAAGAAAGGCCCCATCTCCCGCCAAAAACACTACCGTCTCCCTAACGGTCAAAACACCGGAACCGGCAAAAAGGAATTCTACCGCCTCACTAACCCGCGGAACTTCAAGACCAAACCGCTCTCACAAAACGAAGTCAACAACCACGAGTGGTTCCGACAAGCAGCACTGCGGGCAAACGAGATTATCTCCGCTGCCAAACCCGGCAACAACCCCACTCCCGAACAACTCGCAGAGTTAAATTCCTGGCAACACCGGTTTATGGCGCAAATCGCCTCAAAAAGAGGATCCAAACCCGACCCGGAAGCACCCATCGACCCCAAAACCGGCAAACAAAAACGATATGTGCTTTTCTCTGCTTTCATCCGAGCCATCCTCTATCTGCAACTGAAGAAACAGTAACCCCATCCTTCCACCCCGCCAAAACCTGCACCAACACGAAACTTTTTTGCGAAAAAGGTGGACAATTTGGCGGAAAGTGTGGTGTTTTTGCTTTTTTTAGCCATTTTATGCACAAAACACTTGCATATGTCAAAAAAAAGTTGTACCTTTGCAGCCGCAAACGGCTGATTGCAATGTTGATATTGCAAAACTGGGCTTGAAAGAAGAAATCACACATGAGGCTCTTGTGCGCTCCATTCACGGCAATGTGGCGCACGTAGAGATTGTGCAGCAGGCTGCGTGTGCGGCTTGCAAGGCAAAGTCCATGTGTACCGCTTCGGAAAGCGTGGTGAAAGAACTCGATGCACTGATATTAAGTCCGATGGAGGTCGGGGACCGCGTAGAAGTGGCGGTGTCGAAGAAATTGGGCTGGAAAGCGGTGCTACTCGCTTTTGTACTGCCGTTCTGTCTGTTGTTAGGTCTGGTGGCGTTGCTGCCCAAGTGGATAACCAATGAGGCCATCGTCGGAACATTGGCAATTGTTTCGTTGGCACCGTACTACTTGCTTCTGTCCCTCTTCAAAGGCAGGCTGGAGCGAGAGTACCGCTTTACGGCACGGAAAAAGTAACGTACCTGCGGCATCCCACACCAAACCATCCTCATGCCATGACGGCACAAAAAGCCACGAGGGCATAAATACATGGCAACAAGAATAAAACACCGAAAAATAAACAAAAATACAATAAAATCACTACACAATGAATTTGATTCTTATCTCTCTGATTGTTCTGGGTTGTACAGGCCTGATAGCAGCAGTACTGCTATACGCCGTGGCTCAGAAATTCAAGGTGGAAGAGGACCCTCGCATTGATTTGGTACAAGAAGCACTGCCCGGCGCTAACTGCGGCGGATGCGGATTTGCCGGGTGTCGGGCAATGGCGGAGGCATGCGTGAAAGCATCCTCCCTGGACGGTCTTCTCTGCCCTGTTGGTGGTGCTGCCACCATGGACAAAGTGGGTGACATCCTGGGCATGAAGGCGGCGGCATCCGAGCCGAAAGTGGCAGTTGTTCGCTGCAACGGCACATGCGAAGCACGCCCGAGAACCAGCCGCTATGACGGCACCCGCACGTGCGCAATCATGAACTCACTGTACGTAGGCGAAACGGGGTGCAGTTTCGGCTGTTTGGGATGTGGCGACTGCGTGGCTGCATGCCAGTTTGACGCCATTCACATCAATCCCCAGACCGGCCTTGCCGAGGTGGACGAAAGCAAGTGCGTTGCCTGCGGAGCGTGCGCGAAAGCCTGCCCGCGCAACATCATCGAACTGCGCAAGAAGGGCGATGAAGGCGCCAAGATGGTCGTTCTCTGTAACAACAAGGACAAAGGTGCCTTCGCCAGAAAGAACTGTCTGAACGCATGTATCGGTTGTGGCAAATGCCAGACCGTCTGCGGATTCGATGCCATCAAGGTGGAGAACAACCTCGCCTACATCGATGCAGACAAATGTGCGCTGTGCCGCGAGTGCGAAGCAGCCTGCCCGACAGGAGCTATCCACGGACTGAACCTGCCCCCGTTGGCAAAGAAAGCCAAACCTGCAGCAGCAGCTCCGGCAGCAGCAGAAGAAGGAGGCAACGGCAAGTTTGACCCTGCATGCGCCGCCATCATTCGCTCCCTGCCCACTAAGCGTGCCCAGTTCCCCTACTTACAACAAATGGCACAGAAGTAACCAAAGAAAAGACTTACAGATGATGAAGACATTCCGTATTGGTGGAGTTCATCCACATGACAATAAAGAGTTCTCGGCACACAAAGCCATCACGGCGGTGCCTCTGCCTAAGAAAGCAATTATTCCGCTCGTGCAGCATATAGGCGCGCCTGCCAAGCCTGTCGTACAGAAAGGTGACGCAGTCAAGGTAGGCCAGTTGCTCGCCGAAGCCGGCGGGTTTGTAAGTGCCCCTATTCACAGCCCCGTCAGCGGCAAAGTGGCGAAGATTGACACCGCTATCGATGCATGGGGAATGAAGATGCAAGCCATCTACATCGACGTAGAGGGTGACGAGTGGCTGCCGGAAATAGATCGTACTGAGAACCTGATTCCCTATAGCAACCTCGACTCGAAAGAGATTATCGAGAAAATCAAGAACGCCGGTATCGTGGGTCTGGGCGGAGCCTGCTTCCCCACACACGTCAAACTGATGCCCCCTCCGGGCAAAAAAGCCGAAGTGCTGATTGTGAACGGCGTAGAGTGCGAACCTTACCTCACTTGCGACCACCAGTTGATGCTGGAACGCGGCGAGCAGATTATGATAGGTATCGAGTTGGTGATGAAAGCCCTGGGCATCAACCGCGCCATCATCGGCATAGAGAACAACAAACCCGATGCCATCGAGCATATGCAGCACCTTGCCAGCCGTGTTCAGGGTGTGAGCGTTCAGCCGCTGAAGTTGCGTTACCCTCAGGGTGGTGAGAAACAGCTCATTGACGCATGTATTGGTCGTCAGGTGCCCAGTGGCGCACTGCCTATCGAAGTAGGTGCCGTGGTGGATAATGTCGCCACACTGTACGCCATCTACGAGGCGGTTCAGAAGAACAAACCGCTCATCAGCCGCGTCATGACCGTAACAGGCAAGGACGTCAAACTGCCCGGCAACTACGAGGTACGCTTCGGTACTCCGCTCAACGATGTACTCGAGATGGCAGGAGGCATACCCGCTTCCACAGGAAAGATTATCGGCGGCGGTCCGATGATGGGACGCGCCATGCAGAACACCGACATGCCTTGCAACAAACGTATGAGCGGTGCGCTGCTGATGACCGAAGAGGAAAGTGTACGCGTGGAACCCAGTCCGTGTATCCGATGCGCCAAGTGTGTAGCAGCATGGCCGATGGGCCTGGAGCCTTACCTGCTTGCCAAACTGTCTGCTGCGCAGAACTGGGAAGAGATGGAGCACCTCAGCATCATGGACTGCATCGACTGCGGGTGCTGCCTGTTCACCTGCCCAAGCCATCGACCATTGCTCGATTACATACGTCTGGGTAAAGGCAAAGTGGGCGGAATCATCCGTGCACGCCAGATGGCGGCTCAGGCTGCAAAATAATCAGATTGAGGCTGCAAAGCCTAACGACACTTACATGAACATTTAACAATAAACAGATATGAACTTAATTGTTTCTCCGGCACCTCACGTTCACAGCGGCGATTCGGTGCGCAAGAACATGCTGAACGTGCTGATTGCCCTCAGCCCCGCCTTCATCATCTCGATGGTGGCTTTCGGATGGGGGGCCATCATCACTACAGCCGTTTCGGTGGTCAGTTGCGTCGCTTTTGAGTGGCTGATTGCCAAATATATCATGAAGCAAGAGTCCACCATCGGGGACCTTTCCGCCGTACTGACAGGTTTACTGCTTGCCTTCAACCTACCCTCTAATCTGCCCATCTGGATTGTTATCATCGGCGCGCTGGTGGCTATCGGCGTTGGCAAGATGACCTATGGCGGCTTGGGACAGAACCTGTTCAACCCCGCATTGGTAGGACGTGTGTTCCTGCTGATCTCTTTCCCTGCCCAGATGACCACTTGGCCCAAACCGATGGGCTTCAGCGGCAGCTATCTGGATGCAGAGACTGCAGCCACTCCCCTCTCCATGATGAAAGAGGGTGGCCACGCCT
>CAMOMF010000226.1 GCA_946619625.1 uncultured Bacteroidales bacterium | reverse complement strand
TCGTAGAGGGTCTTAAGCGACTCTTCCGACATCGGGAGGATTTCGGTCTTGTTGGTAGCGAAATACATATTCTTGAGGATCCACTCTTTCTTGGGCACGATAGGCTCGAGAACGTAGGTGTCAGCGCCATAAATGTCGGAGACAGTACCTTCCTGGTAGATATGTTTGTCGGCAGAAATCTTGACACGGTAGTTCTTGCCGAGGTATTCGGGCTTGTCGAAAGTGAGGGTAGCCGAGCCCGTCTCTGCGGTAGTGACCGTCTTGTTGAAGAGTTCACCTCCTTCAGCATCCAGGACCTGCACCTTTGCCACTAATCCCGCGTTGGTCTTGGCATCCTTGACATTGACAGTCCAAACCGGCACTTTGACAAGTGACATTTCTACACGCACAGGTTCGGGTTTAGCGCGTTTGCCTTCGGGCACTTCGGGCTCAACCAGTGTAAGGTCGAAGATAGTATCGCTGTTGAAGTAGCCGGCTTTCTCCGCCCAGATGGTGTAGTCACCCTCCTTGAACTTGCCAAGAGTAGCACCCTGCTTGTTGGTAGTAACTTTCTTGGGTTTAGCTGTTTTCTTCTTGGAGGACTTGGACTTAGCCGGAGCCGCCGTTTGATTGAGCACATTGACGGTAGCCCCTGCCAGGAGAACAGGCTTGTCCTCGTTGGTCTTATCCCAAACGGTTGTTGCAAGTTGCGGAGTAAGAGGTTTGCGTCCTTTAGGCTTGTTAAGTTGCAGGAGGAAAGTACCTTTTACACCCACAAGAAGCGAGTTTACCCGTGAGGTTGCCCATTCCGAGGCATGGAGAGAGCCGGAGGTGACAGTCGTCTCGTTTGCAGCCACCAGCGCCTCCCCTTTGGAGACATTGAGGTTCATTACTCCATAATCAGCAAAAGCAGCAATACGGAAATGGTAGGGGAAACGACGTTTCATGTTCTCGGCATTCCATGTAGCAGAGAGGAAATCCTCCACATTGATACCGACTTCAGCCGAGACGGTCACGTCCAAGCCGAACTTGTTTCCCACCTTGCCATCATCCCATGAGCGTTGATCATAAGGTGCGGTGGAATAGTTGTGCGAATAGAGGTCGTACCAATCCTCCACTGCCATACGGTCAGTAACCGAGCGGGTGAGGTCACCGCGTTGATGCCATGTTCCCAAAACCGAATAGCCCACTTTGGCACCCGCAAGGAAATACCAGTATTGGAACTTTGCACCGAGCATGACAGGGAGCATAATTTGTCCAACGACATTGTTCTCGCGGTAGTTCTTCTCAAACTGATAGTGGTTGGTCATAGGCCATGCACCGAGTATATCGGTGTAGGTGTAATCCACATTGTACGGACTGTCGAGAAGAATCTTATCCGAAGAGGAGAAGATACGGAACTCGGGTCCTACGTCCAAGAGGAAGCGTTTGTACTGCCACTCATAGCCAAAACCGATCATTCCGCCACCGCCTCCGACAAACTTGGAGTCGAAGGTGCCAATATACCTATTGGGATTGGTTATGAATCCATTCATACCTCCGTTGGCAATGGGATAGTTGTTAAGGAGCCCCGAATAGCCCGCCCCACCCCATACAGTAATATAGTGTGTGGAGTAGCGAGCCACCATAGAGTCGTTAGCTTTCCTGTTCCGGTTTTGCGCAGCAGCGGGAAATGCCAAACCGATAAACAGCATCAGAGCAGCAAGTGCGCGTAAGGATATGTTGTTATATATTTTGTTCATTGCTTTTTCCTCCCCTAAATTAGTCGTTTACACATACTCTGAATGATTCTTTTCCGTTGTCGGTATAGACGGAGACGATATATACTCCTGCGAGCATCGGCATCTGAAGCATAGTCTGTCCGGCTGCAACCTCTTGAGAGAACATCTTGAGTCCGGAGGTGTTGTAGCACTCCACCCAAGCGTTAAGACCTGTTTTCAGCCATACATTTCCACCGCGCTGAACATTGGTAGGAGAGAGGCTGGGAGCATCGGAGATGAGTTGAACAGGCCGGTATGCACAGGAAAGGAACTTGTTGCCCAGTGAATCCGTCAGTTCCACCTCGTAGGTAGCGGCAAAGTCCAATCCTTCATCGGCATAGTAATAGGACTTGGTAGCCCCATTGATAGGCATACCATCCTTTATCCATTGGTAAGCGACATACGAGCGTCCGTTGGCGTAGATAGGATTCTTCACCGAAAGGACATCGTTCCAGCGCTGATAAATAATACCTCCTACACAGCCCGGGTCGAGGCTATAAGTGACAGCCTTCTCGCAACCATGGTCATTGTAAAATACAATGAGATAGTTGTCCGGAGCAAGGTCCATGATAGAATCTTCGGTATGACGTACACCGTTGATGGTGTAGTACGAATAGCCTGAGCCTGAGAAGTAGAAACCGCCAAGGTCACCATCTTCTACAATTTCTACTGGTGTAACAAGCGGTTTAATGGTATCCAGCACCGTCACATTCTGTACTACCGTACTATCGCAACCATGCCTGTTTTGCAGGTGTCGTATCCACTGGCGGGAGTAATCGTAGGGATAGGTTGAGCCGTCGAGGGAGTAGGTCGATTCAGCACAGATAGAGGTATCCGGCAGTGTGGTGAGGTCCTGCGGGAGTACGGTAAGAGTGAGCGAGCAGACGCTGTCGCAACCGGCAAAACTCTTGAATGACTGTGTATAAGTACCTTCGGTAGTGAGCGTCTGGTCACCAAAGATATAACGGCTACCGTAGCAAATTGTATCCGTAAGATTGAGGTGCACGTCCCCAACCGCAGGTAAGTTAACGTAGAAGGTGGTATCGTCAGTACATTTGCCGCTTGAGATAGAGGCGAACAATGTTACGGGGAACCTACCACCTGCCTGTGGGAAGACATAGGTAGGATCCACATCTGAGAAGCGTTCACCATTAATCACCCATTCATACTCTTCACAGGTTTCGTCATAATGGTGTGTACCAGCCTCATCACCCTCATACTTAACCATGATATGGCTTTGATTGGAGAAGACAACACGGTTCTCACAATTAGTAGGCTGATAGGTGTAAGCAAATTGTGCCACCGGGAAACGTGGGAAGACCGAACTATAGAGGTCAAAATAGCAATCAGCCTGATCCAGATAGGTGAGTCGACAACGATAAGTGGTAGTATCTGCAGCATCCACCTCCAAGGTTCGGGCGGTAGAAACAACCGTGTTCGGGTCGTGAATGGACACCCATTGATAACTGAATCCTTCAGGTGCCTGCGCAGTCATCTTGGAGTCATCTCCACAACTAATACCCTCAATCTTCGCCCTAACGCAGCCAAGGCAGAAATAAGCGTATCCGAAGTGGCCGCCCCAAGTACAGTCGTAAGTGGTGACGGTAATTTGCAGTTTTTGCCCTACGAACTGAGTCAAGTCGATACCATAGGTAGTCCACTCTTTCCAAGTAACTTGTGTCGTTCCGCTATAGGTGGGGTCAGGGATGGTTTCCTGGTGCCAACCAGCACCTTTGTTTCCGGCATTGGCACCGGCACGGAAGTCAGCGCTACCGCAATTGGCATCCACCTCGTTTCCGTATTGGTCTTTGATAGAAAGAGTGAAACGCGGTTGCGCAGCACGCTCGTGATCCGGGTCTTCCAATACAACAGCATACTTGAGCAGAAGGATAGAGTACAGACTGTCCACCAGATAGTCGTAGGTGACGGACTCCCATTCTGCGCCCGTTTTCCAGTTACCCAGACGCACCGAGGCCAATTCACCCGTAGGAATTTTCGGCAGTTTGTTGTTCGTGTTTCGGTCAAAGGCCTCAATATCCCAGTTAACCGTATGGCGACTTTCCATCTCGTCAGCACCATAATCCACTACCCCAATTCGAGTCATGGCAGGATTGATGGCGCCACCAGAATATTCCATTTCACCCGTTCGGCACACTACTGTTCCTGTGGTGTCGTGCAAGTTGATAAAGTTAATACAATGCTGATCGGCACAGAAAAGAACAATTGAACTTGCATAGGTGTACACAGAAGTATCGTTGCCGCATATACCACGCACCCGGAAATCGTACATACCTTCTGAGAGATTCTCAAGATAGATGGTTCCGGTGGTACCACCTTGCGTGGCGACCAGTCCAGAACGGTTGTGCCAACTGTTCTCTCCTACGCGCCGATAGCCCAACTGGTATGAATCGCTGGTACCGGTCCATGTGACCTTAGTGGAATCACAATCCGGCTCTACGACTACCGAGGATGGGGGAGCGCAAGCAGAGGAACATATCTGCACATTATCAATACATGCGCCGACAGGATTGAGGAGGGTAGTATCTGTATTGGTGGTGCACCATGCAAAGAACAGACGCATGACACGTGTGCCATTGGAATTGACGCCTTCCAAACGTGTGTTCTGCCAATAACGCTGGTTGAAGTGCTCAGGTGAAGCCCCCTGAGCCACCCATTGCTGACACCATGTGAGGTAAGACGTAGGTAGTACTCCGATGGTGTTATAAGCATTGCATGCAAGGTTTGCTGCAGGTCCACATCCAACATATAAGATTGACTTGTTGTCACCCGTATTCTTCCAATCGAAGGAAATGGTGTAAAATCCTTGAGGCAGGAGGAAATCACGATAGGCAAACTGAATGGTGGGTCCTTTGCCATAATGGGCAGTTACTCCGTTATTGGATATATACAATCCGCGATGGCCATCGGACTTTTGGTCAGTACCGACCATCCACTGGTCAGGGCAAGCGGCGGCATTGACACCAGTGTTGATATGCCAATTCTGCCATTCGAGCGAATCGCTCTCTTCAAAACTCATCATGTAAGGGATTCCCACAGATTGCGCACTCAGCAAGCCGACAGACAACAAGCCCGCTACCAAAGTCATCATACGTAGAAGTTTCGTCATATACTTATCCTTTCAAATTTCCGTTTACATTATTGATCGGGTGCGCCAACACATACGCGCACAATGCACTCTCTGTTGCTTTTCATGAGAGCGCAAAAACCATTTTGGGTGCAAAGTTACTATTTTTTTTGACAATATGCAAATATTTTGCAAAAAAAAGTGTACTTTTGCTATTTTTTTTTACATTTTACACATTTTTGTGAATAAAAGTCCATTCGGAAGGGTGCGAAAAAAGAGTCAGGAGTACTTCCAAAAACGCAGCATTGTCAGAAGTCCCCTCAAGCCAATCATCATGACCCTTTTTAGTAAGAAATACAGACTTACTGGTCAGAAAACACGAAAGAAGGAGACGCGGCTACTTGATACCTTGCTGTTTGCACCAAACGAACATGGCGAAACTATGGGGGAGGAACTTCATGAGCGCCAGTTGGGCACGGGCAATGAAACCGTATGTACTGACATCCTTGCCGCGAAGGAGGTCACGCCAGCCTCGGCGAACAATGTCTTCGGGCTCGTACATGACGTTGTAGTAGTTAACAGGACTTGCATCGGCCCCTTTCTTGGCGACATCGAAGAACTCCGTCCGTGTCCAATAGGGGCAAAGGGCGGTGACAGTGATTCCCTCGTGACGAAGTTCGCGCCCAAGACTGCGACTGAGGCTGAGCACAAACGCCTTGGTGGCAGCATACTCGCCGATACAAGGCACCGGCATGAAAGCCGCTTCGGAGGCGATATTGAGGATTTTAGCCCCCTTGTGCATGTAAGGCAGACAGACGTAACACATATCCATGAGTGCTCCGCAGTTGAGTGCGAGCATCTGGTTTGCGACATCAAGGGGAATATCCTTGAAAGCCTGGAACTTACCAAATCCGGCAGCATTGACCAACAGGACTACGTCAGCCTGCTCTGCCTGAAGGCGCGAAGCCAATGTAACAACACTTTCGGGCAAACTGAGGTCGAGCGCAATTGGGACAACGGTCTGACCTGGCAGGGCGCCACGAAGTTCGTTGAGCCTGTCCTCCCTGCGGGCGATGACCCATAGTTCATCAAAAGTGACATGTTCCGCCGCTGTCAGGGCAAACCGGCGCCCCATACCGCTGGAAGCGCCGGTGATGATTGCTACGCGTTTCATGTTATGCTGTCAGTTTGTGTACAAGCGAATACAGTTTATCGTAGAGTTTGTCGAGTTTTGCCGCCTTGCGCTTGTTGCAAAGGAGGACAATCTGCTCGAAGGTGCGGCGCATCCATGAACCCTGGTACCAAGCGAAGATTCCCAGAGGGAGCCACATCGCAATCCAAACCAGTGCCTGCCACCACCAGCCCCAAACGAGTCCGAGGACAAGGAGCGTGAGCAAGAAGAAGAGGGGTACTACGACCAAGATAGACACGATAGTCTGCATGGACTGCGTATAGACCTTGTAGTAACGATCCTCTTTACCAGGCATGAACATGGGCGGGATGTAGTACATGATAGCACATGGATAGAGTGAGAATATCCATAACGGCAAGAGCAAGAGTTGAACCAAGAAAGCCGCACAAAGAGCCAGGGGCGACTTACGTTTCTGCTCGGAAGCGTGTTCACGCAAATGAAGTCTCATTTCCAGAAGCCGGATTCCGCCCCAAACAGAGGTCAGTTCCTCCACGATTTGCGGTCCGTCGGGTTTATTCGCCAAGCCTTTTTCCAGTTCCGCCCACAACTGCTGATCACTCTTGAGGCGGTCAGGCAGATAGTCAGGGTCGAATCCCAGTGCACGGGCTTTGTCTTCGCCCACCTTGGAGAGGCGGATAAAGTCATAGAGGTCATGGTGTTCAAGGTCGTCGGTGTAGAGCATGTTCTCCTTGACACGTTCACGGATAATGGCGTTAATCTCGCGCATGGTGGTGCGGGGCTTTTCTTTGTACCGCTCATAATACGGCTGCAAAGAGAGTGGCTCAAGATAGTGCAGAATATACGCTCCTTGCGCACCATAGAAAGAGGAGTAGTGATGAGCGAGAGGAATGACCTTGACATCCCTTTCAAAATTCATTTTCTTAGCCGCGAGGAAAGCTATCTCAAGATAGCCTGGCACCCAGACACGCATCCAGTGCTCTTCGTGGTGGTTGGTCTCGGGGAAAAGCATGACTGGGTCGCCTTCGGTCATCTTGGTGGCAGCGAAATCGACCACATCTTTGGTATGGGTCAGTGCCTCATCTACGCCCTCGAAATCCATACGGAAGGCGGGGAGCATGCCCACCCAATCCCAGATGGCGTCAATAACAGGATGCCACCCGAACACACCTCCCATTGCCAATACATAAGGATGCACAGGCTGAGGATGCGATAGTACCATGAGGATGGGGTCCATGGCAGCGTTCTGATGCTGGGCAGGAATTATACAGGGCTCGCCGATAGCGGGCATGTTTTCTTTACCAAGGATGTAATGTTGGCGGTACAATAGGTGATCCGCGAATAAGCGCACGTAATGCTTAAATAGCATGTAGCCGTATCTTTTCTTCATATTGCTATTTGTTAAATATCAAATCGGGTGCAAAGGTACAACTTTTTTTTGAATTATGCAAACGTTTTATAAAAAAGACCCTCTTTTTGTAAAAATAAATACATTTAATTTCCAAATCGGGCACATATCAGGTTAAAAGGACAGTATTTTTGGCAAAAAACTTTGTCTTCTCGCTTCGGATAATCGGTAGCGGTGAATATTTCGTGCACTTTACGGGCAAGAAGGTCACAGAAAGCAGACCTGTGTTCCTGGATGAAATCACTTACCGGCCAGTCCGCAATTCGCGGAAGCGGGGCATGGTCTTTCTTGACAGAAAAACGAAGTGCCGGACTGACCGGAAGGGCTTGCGGATTGACCTTGACGCTGTTAGCCGGAGCAGCGCAAGCTGTACAATAGATGAGTGTCTGAAGCACCTTGCCGAACTTGGAATCGGGCTGGAAGAGGGCATCCAAATCGGGTGCCGAACACTCTTTCTCTTTGTATTTGCCGGTCTTGTAATCCAACACTCGCAGGTGCCCGTCCACTATATCCAAGCGGTCTATCCGTCCGCCGATACGCACATCGCCCACCCCGGGAACCGGCAACGAGAAATAGTAGGGTTGCTCCATGCTGACGATAGTTAGTCCCCGCCGGGCATCGCGGGCATCGCTTTGGAGGATGTTCACCACATGACGGCGCGCCGCCATGGCTTCCAGTTTGTGCTCCTCCGGCAGGTAGTAGTCGCCCTTGGTGTTGTGGTGCAAACGATACTCTTCATTGAGCGTGTCAAATCCGGCAAGGATGGCTTTATCCAACAATGTCGGGTCCAGCAGACGCTGCTGTTGCTCGGACGTGAGGGTGGCGGGCAGAGTACCACATACCTGCTCATAGACATATTGAACCGCACGGTGGATGAGGGTGCCAATCTCGTTTGCCTGCATGACAATGCCGCTCTCTTCGGTATCAGAAATGCCGCGTATGTACTGCAGGTAGAAACGCATGGGGCAAGTGATATACGTGTTGATGGCAGAGGGCGAGAGCGGCCGCGCAAGGAGCGTCTGTTCGCGTTCGGGCAGAAGAGACACGTCCAGTTCCGTATCGGCGACAACGGACGACTCTGCCAGCCGGAACTTACGTACATTGAACTCGTTCGAAGTGAGCACCTGCATAAGAAAGCGGGACATGCTTTTCTTGTTGTTGCCATCGGTGGCATCGCAGAACAGGAGGGTTATGTCCCCGCATCGGCGAAAGAGGCGGAAGAAATTGTACGCATACACCTCGGCACTCTCGCCGGAGGTCTGCATGTGATAATACTTGCGCAGGTAGTACGGTATAAAACTGTTGTCTTTCTCCACCTTGGGCAGAACGCCCTCCTCCACATTGAGGACAATCAGATGGTCGAAATCAAGAAGTCGCGTCTCCAGTACACCTATGACTTGGATACGGGTGATGGGGTCGCCATGGAAAGGCAGGAGAACCGTCTCCAAGTGCCGTCTGAGCAAGTTGCGCAGGGTCGCCTGTTCGGTTATTCCGGCAAGGGTCCCATCCTCGATGAGCGAGCAGAAACGGTTGATTACCACCCACGCCTGATAGTAAGACTCTTGGATGAGCGCCTGCTGCCAACTTCTCTCCCCCGGTTGGCGTTCGGCATCAATCGTCCCGGCAACAGAGGCGGACAGGCGGCGGAGCACATCGGCGTAAGTCTCATCGGGCTTGCGGTCATGGCGTTTGTCGGACAGGTAGGCGATGATGTCGGCAAACACTTTGGTGTTGCGGAGCGGGAAACCTTTGGTAATATTCACCTCGCCCGAGACGGTGTCAGGCAACGAATAGATGACCGGTTCGAGCAGCGTCTCATCGGCAATAACAATGCCCACCCTACCCTTTTCTTTCGACCGCTTGGCAAGCCACTCATTGACAAAAAGCGCCTGCCCTGAGGAGGGGGCTGTCGCAATGACGTCTATACGCTTACGTTCTACCGGTTCAGGAAGTACAGGGAGTGCCTGTCCAAACATTTTTATCCCCTGCTCCGTATATTTGTAGGCATCCGTATTCGTAGTGAAACCGGACACATGGTCCCAGTAAAAGAGCGACTGCGGAGCAAGGCACTGCATCAGTTGGCGCTCTTTGCCCAACAGATAATTGAAACCCACGAATACAAAGGTGCGGCCCTCCAGTTGCGGAGCAATCATCTCGTCGAAATGCTCCACCACAAAACGGAGCCTTGCTCCATAAGACGCCACTCCCAGTTCCGTCTGCCTGCGGGAGTATTCTGCATAGATATCCGGCAGGTGCTTCCACAGTTCCATCAGGCGCGCCCTGAGCGAGTTCTCAGCGGAAGCATCGTAATGCGGACCCATAACCAGGTCTAACAGACGCTGGCGGGTGTCTTCGTCCAGGTGCGTCACCTCCAGTTGGCGTGCATCGGCAGAGTTGGCGAACAGTTTCTCCGCCGCCACCTCCGAAGCATCGGCATTGCTGAAATCGGTCAGCAGTTGCTTGCCCCAACCGTAGAACACATCCAGACTGACATCCAACCCTGTCTGCCGGCAGAAAATGCGGTGAAGCAGGCACACGGAGCGTATCTCCTCATCTGGCTGAAGATAGGGTGCCGCCAAATCGTCAATCAACTCATTTATGGTGGTAAAGCGGGGCGCAATAACCGGTTGGTCAAGAGCCGCGGCAAGCATCTGCTGCTTGAGGGCATCCTTCATGAACAGAGAGGCACGGTGCATGGGGAAGACCACGGTGTAGTGGCGCAACCGGTCCCAGCCGCGACTAATGAGGTCGGATGTTACTTGTTCGATAAAGGTCATGATGCACTCGTATTTTGGTCGTAAACAGGAATCAGTTCATTGCTCGCCGCCGCCCATATATACCCCTCCACATGCTGGTAGCCCAATTCGCGCATGAGCAGCATGTACCGGCGCACTTGCGGAAAATAGATGCGCTCGTTCATGGCACCGAATTTATAATCCAGCACGATGGCAGTGGTGCCAAGAGTCATCACGCGGTCAGGACGCAACTCTGTCACCTCCTCCGCCGCATGGTCAAGACTGCGTTCCTCCGCTGTGAATTGCCGGCGCAGGCGCTCAGGCAGCAGGATGGTATCCTCGCGGAGGAGGGTGTATTTGCCGCTGAACCACTCGCACATCCTGTCATGCCGCCAGGCATTGCCAAGCATTGTCTCCACACGGCGGCGCACCTCCTCATCGCGTATAATGCCTTGTGCGGCAAAACGGTCGATTATACGGGGCAAGTCTTCGCGAAGAACAGCCTCAGCAAGGATATCATGGCAGATGTTTCCAAACGCCCTTTGGTCGATGTTGGTCTGTCCTTGGTCTGTTCCGTACATGGTGTACTGGAAAGAGTCCTGCGACTGGCGGAACTCCACATGGACGGTCTCGCGGCGGTAAACGGCGGGCACAGGCTCGGCATCGCTGAACGAGAAGGGTTGCGGCAATTGCTGTCTGGATGGTGCCGAGTCCTCCGTTTTCCGCTGCGGGAAACATTCTCCGGCTTCCAGTTCTACAAACTCCCCCTCCTGCAAGTCAGCAAAAGACGTTTCCAGTTCGCAGGCACGCAACATCAGCGCACCCACCGTTTCCGGTAGTTTCTGAGGCAGACCTGTATAGACAAAGAGCCTGTCAGCCGCTCGTGTCAGGGCGACATAGAGCAGGTTGATGTCGTCTATCTGCTCCTCGTCCTGTTCGCGTTGGTATTCCTCGGAATAACCGGCTTCCTGCATCCCTCGCTCCTGTCGTATGGGCACAAGCGACAGCCTTTTATCCGGCGGGCACAGCGCCTCGGCGGGTTGGCACCACAGGAGTTGGTCATGCTTGTTCGAGGCTCCGCCCCAATCGCAGAAAGGGATAAAGACGTTTGCCGCCTCCAGACCTTTCGCCTTGTGGATTGTCATCAAGCGGATGGCACTCGTCTCGGCGGCTCCGATAGTCTTGGTGTGCATGGTGTCGTCCCAATAGGTAAGGAAAGGGTCAACTGCGGCTCCATACTGCCCCACGTATTCACGCACCTTGTCCTGCAGGGTATCCAGATAAATCACATCGTCACCCTCATAAACGCCATTAGGGCACAGACAGATACGTATCACCTCCTCCAGCATCTCCGTGAGGGGCATGTTGCGTTTGACGGACTCAAGGGCTTCCAGGTCGATATCAGGGCGGCAAAGGAGCAAATGCGCCCGCGCCACACTATCCCTGCGCATGATATACTTCAGACCGCTTATCGCCATAAGCACACTGCGGGAGCCCTCCAACGTGAAACTGTCGCCCGACACAATCTCGCAACGACTGAGAAATGGGAAAGCGGCGTCATTCTTCAGTTGGCGGAAGATACGGATAACAGGCTCCGCATTGGCACCCTTGCGAATCAGAATCAGTATATCCTTGCTCTTGACGCCGCTGCCAAGCAGTTCCTCCATACGCGTGAACATATCATACACGATGGCATCCCGCGTGCGTGCGCGCTCCTTATTACACATATACGCGCGAAAAAACACATACCCGCCATCATGCGCGCCGCCAACATAGTACTCCTGCAGATTGGTGTCCGTAAACCCTTCGTCATACAGGGTCACAGGCTGCCCCGAAGCGGTCTGTACCAATCCGGGTATTTGCCGGAAAAGACGCAGGTTGAACTGCACTATCTCCCTGCGTGAGCGGAAATTGCGGCGCAGGGGTCGGGCACAATAGTAAGAGCCGAAGTCGGGGTGAGACTCGTTCAGCGACTCCATGATGTGGCGGTTACCATTACGCCATCGGTAGATACTCTGCTTGGTATCACCCACAATCAAGGTGGTTCCGCCGCCGGAGAGGATCTCTTTTATCAGGTAACTGAAGTTACGCCACTGCAACGTAGAGGTGTCCTGAAACTCGTCAAGCAGTATATGCCGGAAACGTATGCCGGCTTTCTCCAAGATAAAATCCGCATCACCGGGGCGCAGGGCCTCCGCCAGTTTGTGTGCCGTCTCCGCCAACAAGACGGTGTTGGTTTCGTGCAGATTGGCTTCAATACGTTTACGCAGGTAGGTGAGCAGCATCATGCGGTTCAGGTGCTCCACGGTGTAGTACCAACACATGTACGGTCCCTTCTGTGAGGCGAACAAGTCATTCAGGCGGCGGAGCGGGGCGGCAATATGTTCGGGAATCATGTCCGGCTTGTCCAGACGGTTGCGGTCGGTTTCCGACAGTGCCTTGTCGTCATACTTGATTTTATGCCCTTTGACCATGGTTTCCACCCTGCGGAAAAAAGCCGAGTAGTTGCGTCCGCCTTTCAGCATCGGCAATTGGTTCTCGTAGGGAAGCAACACATTGTACGCCGCCTTCAGTTGCAAGGCTGCAGGGGTTTTGTCCCATTTGACCGCCTCCTTGAACGCACTGATACGCCGACGGTTAAAATCGTCTTCAGTAGTGCGCTCCTGCACGGACTCTTTGAACAACTCATCCGCCAGTTTGCGCAGTTCGGAACGGATATCCCAGTCCGACTCGTCATCCAACTGCTCGTTGAGGAAATCAGAGACCGTGCTGATGAGTCCTTCCTGCTCGTCGATATGGGTCGAGAGGATTTGGTCCACCGCGGTGGAAATGGCATGGTCCTTGTCCAGTTCGATGGAGAAATTCGAGGTCAGACCTATGGACTGCGCCAAGCCGGTAAAGAGCAGATGCAGGAACGAGTCAATCGTGGTGACGTGAATATCATCGTAGTGCGCCAACATGTCCTCGAATAGCAAGGCCGCCCTTCGGCGTATCTCCGCCTCACTGATGGCATAACCGCGTTCACGCAGCACCTCCTGCACTTTACCGAGGAAATGGGTGTCGGGGTAGTTCTGCGCCAGGGCATACAGGTGTGTGAGGATTCGGTCCTTCATCTCTGCCGTCGCTTTGTTGGTGAAGGTGACGGCAAGGATGGAACGGTACACACCTTTGTTAGGACTCTGCACAAGACATGCCACGTAGAACGCCGCCAGCGTAAAGGTTTTTCCGCTGCCTGCCGATGCATTGCATATGGTCAAAGTCTTCCCGTCCATTTCAAGAATCCTGCCTAAGGAGATTATACCAATTTAAGAGAATGCTTTTGTATGAGGTTCTCCCCCCTGTATATAACTACAAATTTTATGCCAAATTACCTATTGCAGTATATGGTTTTACCGCAAACAACCAAAATTGCATACTACCGTATATAGTTTATCCACTCGCAGAGTTGCACCATCACCTCGAAAAGACACTTCACTATATATACCAATGCCGTATTTTCGGCATTTTGCTGTAAAAAGACGGCAATTGCGAATGGATACGAGCATGACCTCAAAAGGCACATTGGTTTTCAATGCCTTCAGCCGTAGGTAAAAAAACAAGTTATTTATGCAATGCCGAAAGATGTGCCGAAAGGCATGCGCACATGCACGCCCCATCCGGCTCCGAAGCTTTAGTTATTCGTTGGTGATTTAGCAGTCAGCACCGACATGTCTCTGGGTTAATCGGCTCTTGAGCAGTTTTGAAAGAACGCTTGTTCATTGCCTTGATTTCCGCAACGTAGGCAGGGTCATAGGGACTTTCTTTTACCGTAAAGAAGTCCATCAGTTGCATCGTTTTCAGGAATTGTAGCGCCCTTTTATCGTCCTGTCTGAATGAGACCATATACGATTTCATCGGGGCAGATTTGACTGCTGTTTCCATACCATTTGTTTTGTATGTTAACACACAAAAGGCGAAGCCCGGAGGCTCCGCCTTTACGTTAAGAAATAAGGATGCGATCAATCCCAGATGCTACGGCGACCAGCAGTACGATCTGCTTGGTTCTGTACACCGGGGAGAACCTGAATATTACTTGCCGTAACAATGTCGTTGCTTACGCTAACGATGCGCATTTCTGCTTTATTATATACTTTCATAATGCTAATAATTTACAAATTATTAATTCTTCATTGCTTAGCGTACTACTTGACCGGTGGTGGTGTAAACAACACCTGCACGGCGGATGTACAGAACACAGTTCTCGATGAACTTCACTGCGTTGTCAGCGTCCTCGATGTTGTCGATTGCAGTTGCGTTGTCCTCAGCCATTACGATGCGAACAGGAGCTCCTGATTGTTCTTCATCCACAAGCAAATAAACCTTGTTTGCAGCGATAGAAGCGGCAGCAGGCTGACGGAAAGCAACAACGCCACCTGCAATACCCAAAGTCAGAACTTGTTTGCCTGCGTTGCCAGCCTCGATGCTTGCTACTGTAGTAGCCTCAGCAACGCCCTTCAGACTATTTTCTGCAATTGCAGCAGCCTCGGTTGCGCTCGGAGCGAAATAGTAGTCACCTGCGGCGGCAGCCTTAACAAGGACAGCGGTTTCGGCAGGAATAACGTTTTCAATCTTAGTAAGAGCCAACTCGTCCTCTTCATTGTTCAGAACACCATAGAATGCTTCAATACCTGCAGGAATGGCAACTTCGTGCTCGTAATACAGACCGTAGAAATCGGTGTCTGCGGCAGTAAGTTTAGAAGGAGTGAAGACTATTTTAGAAATAGTCAAGCCACCATTTGCATTAACCATGTGGAATTTAACCACATTGGTTCCTGCAGGAACTAAGCCGGAGATAGTTTTGAGGGTGTTTTTCTTGAAATCACCCGAATTCGCCAATTCACTTCCGTTGGTCTCCATACGAACTTTACGAGTTCCGGTTCCTGAAACACTGATAGTCAATACACCCGGGCACTGAATATAGAAATAAAGGGTATCAATGTTATTAAGGCGAAGTACGTCTGTTCCAGATACACCATTGTCACCTCCTTCATATGCACTATTCAAGGAGCAACCAGCAGTATTTGCGGTAGTGATGGAAGAATACGCCATCCATTCAGGCATAACAAAATCCTCAGGGATATCGTTATTTACAGACTCCGAGAGATAAGACGGTTCAGAAGCAGAAACGGCACATTGTTCTGAGAAAGTGTCGCCACCTGCATTGGAAACTACGCAGAAAATAGCATGACTACCCTGTTGTGAAGGAATATAGACATAAGATGATTCCGTTGCACCATCAATCAGAGCACCATCCATGTACCATTGATAAGAAAGTGTTCCTACGCCTTCTGCGGTAATGCCAAGTTTATAACTTACACCGACAAAAGCATTAGCAGATGAGGACAGATCAGCAGTGATTGCCGGAGCAGCAGGAAGAGAAGCCGTTACTGTGCAAATTGTAGAGTTAACACTTCCCTGAGAGTTTGTAGCCACACAATGTAAAGCAACGGAACCAGCCATTTCTGCCATATATGAATAAATAGCGGATGTAGCACCATCAATAGCCACACCATCCTTGTACCATTGATAGGTAGGATCTGGATTACCGGAAGCCC
>CAMOMF010000225.1 GCA_946619625.1 uncultured Bacteroidales bacterium | reverse complement strand
GCCCGCCTTGATAAACAGGATTGCCAACTTGTATAGTTTGTCGAAATAGTCGCTGGCGGAGTAGATGTTTCCCCAGCGGAAACCGAGCCAACGGATATCCTGGGTGATAGAGGCCACGTACTCGGTATCCTCTTTCACGGGGTTGGTGTCGTCAAAACGGAGGTTGCACACGCCGCCGTATTTCTCGGCGATTCCGAAATCCATACAGATAGCCTTGACGTGCCCGATGTGCAGGTAACCGTTCGGCTCGGGCGGGAAACGGGTCTGAATACGCCCGTCGTTGACTCCTTCTTGAAGGTTTTTCTCAACTATTTGCTCAATAAAGTTGAGCGACTTTTCTTGTACCTCGTCCATATAGTGATTGTTTGATGTTGTTTGTCGTTGTTTGAGAATTTGGTAGCCCTGCGGGCTGTTTCTTTGCTGCGCTATGCAACGAACGTTCGCTTCGCGTGGGAGTGGTTGGATTAGATTGCTCCTTTGACGATGCCTCGGGATGATTCCTTAATGAAACTGAGGATCAGGTCCCGCTCGGGACTTTCGGGCAGTTCGGCTTCGGCATGCTGCACCGCCTGCGACATGTTGTAGAGCGGACTGAAGACAAAGCGGTAAGTGTCCTGAATAGCATTGATTTGTTCGCGTGTAAAGCCGCGGCGGTTCAGTCCGATTGAGTTGATTCCGCAGTACTGAATAGGGTCGCGTGCCGCAATGATGTAAGGCGGAATATCCTTGTTGATCTTACTGCCGCCCTGTATCATGACATGCGCGCCGATATGGCTGAACTGGTGTACCAAAGTGCCGCCGCCGATGATTGCGAAATCCTCCACCACCACCTCGCCTGCCAGTTGTACGGCATTGGACATGATGATATTGTTGTGCAAAAGGCAGTCGTGTGCCACGTGGCTGTACGCCATGATGAGGCAGTTGTCGCCCACTACCGTTTTGCCCTTGCTGGCAGTGCCTCGGTGAACCGTGGCGCACTCGCGGATAGTGGTGTTATTACCGATAATAGCGAGGGTCTCTTCGCCCTTGAACTTCAGGTCCTGGGGGATAGCGCCAACGACTGCGGAGGGGAAAATACGGCAGTTCTTGCCGATACGGGCGCCGTACATAACACTGGCATTTGCCATCACTTCGGTTCCAGCACCGATTTCTACGTTGTCCTCAATGTATGCAAAGGGACCGATGTTGGCTGTTTTGTCTATTTTTGCGTTCGGATGAACGTATGCTAAAGGAGAAACCATATTTATTTACGATTTGACAATTTACGATTTGACAATTTACTATTTACAATTTATGGATGACTGGACAATTTTTTGATTGAGCACCCGCGCACACTCGGTGTTGGGTCCGTGTCCCGGACGATAGGCGGTTACCTTGCCTTGCAGGCGTACGCCCAGAAGGGAGAAGTCGCCAATGAGGTCGAGCAGTTTATGCCTTGCGGGCTCGTTTTCGTACTTCAGGGGGGACAAATAGCCGAGTTTGTCGGCGTGTTGCCTGGGCTGCCCGAGTGCGTCGGTCAGTTGGTCCATGGTTTCCTGCGGAATAGGCAACTCGTAAATAACCAGTGCGTTCTGCAAGTCTCCGCCTTTGATGAGTCCCTTGTCAAGGAGATAGGCAATCTCGCGAACAAAGACGAACGTGCGTGCCGAGGAGACAGCGTATGGGTAGTCTGCCAGGTCGGTCAGTTCCGCCTTTTGGTCGTGCAGTATATTGCCGGGGAAAGAGATCTCCACCTCGTACTGTGGCTGTATGGCGGGTTCGATGACATAGGTTGACCCGTTCTGCGCGGTATATTCCATCCGCTCACGGACCACATAGACCTTGGCGTCAGCCTGCTGCGCGACTATGCCAGCCTGCAGGATGGCTTTGACGAAAGGCGCGGCACTGCCGTCGAGGATGGGCATTTCCGGCGCGTCAAGCCGGATGAGACAGTTGGTGACGCCAAGAGCATACAGGGCGGACAGGGCGTGCTCGACGGTGCTGACCCGCCAATCGCCGCACTGCAACACCGTACCCCGCTCGGTAGCGCAGACATACTCGACCCTCGCTTCATGGCAGGGCTGTTCCGGCAGGTCCACCCGCTGCAGGCGAATGCCGGTGTTCTCCGGTGCCGGCACAAACTCGGCGTGAATCATCAAACCGGTGTGCAGTCCCTTGCCCTCCAGGCGGAAAGATTGTTTTATCGTGTTTTGTTTCATTGTTTTCTACTCATTTCGTTGATAATGCGCTGCATGTCGGGCAGACTCTTGAAGGCGACGGCGGCGCGTCTCCACACCGCAGCGTCGATTGCCGGCGACCCCATGTACATGCCGGGGCGTTTGATGGTACTCGCCACGCCTGACTGTGCCCCCAGGATGGTGTTGTCGGGAATGGAGAGGTGCCCCGCTACGCCGACTTGTCCCGCCAGGATACAATGCCTGCCCACTTTGGTCGAACCCGCCAAGCCCACCTGTGCGCAGATGAAAGACGACTCGCCCACTTCGCAGTTGTGCCCGATCTGAACGAGGTTGTCAATCTTGACGTTCCTGCCTATGCGGGTTGTTCCCATCATACTGCGGTCGATGGTGGTGTTGGCACCTATCTCTACATCGTCGTCAATAACGACATTGCCTATCTGCGGAATTTTCTGATTCACGCCTTTTTCGTCGGGTTCGAAGCCAAAGCCGTCGGCACCGATGACGGCACCGGCGTGGAGGATGCAGTCATTGCCTATGATACAATTGTAATACACCTTCACCCCATCGTAGAGCGTGCAGTTGTCGCCCAAACGGACGTTCTCTCCCAGATAGGTATGCGGGTAGATCTGTGCTCCCTTGCCGAGGCGTACTCCCTTGGCGATATAGGCATAGGCACCAATGTAGGCATCCTCCGGCACTTCCACTCCCTCGGCGATGAAACAGGGCTGTTCGATGCCTTTCTTGCGCGGGTGGAGCACTTCGCTGACCATTTGCAGCAAGGTGGCCACGGCGGCGCGTGCGTTGGGCACCAAGATCAGCGTGGCAGGTGTCTCTCCTTCGAAGGGGAGAGAACGGCTCATCAGCACAATGGAAGCCTTGGTATTGGTCAGGAAATGCAGGAATTTCTCGTCATTGATAAAGCAGAGCGTTCCCTCGCGGGCGTCCTCGATAGGAGACACGTCACTAACGGTAACATTTTTGTCACCTCTCACCTCGCCGTTCACTACGGCTGCTATTTGCTCTGCAGAAAAAGATAGACTCATTCGTAATAATATATATAATTGCGTTCAACTTTGTGCGTCAGTGCCGCCATGCTCCACATATCGCTTGCCTCGGCAATATTGCGGATCGTTCCGTCGGGGTAGAGGATGTCGATCTGGTCGTCCGCGGCGGAATAGGTGTTCGAGGCAATGGTGTGTGCAGAGAAGAAATACTCCGCCTCGTGCGCTCCGATACCGAAGCGTTGCATGTAACGTGTGCGCAACATGTCGGGCGTACCCTCCGGTGCGTCCTGCATAGCCTTGAACAGACGGCGGTTGGTGTATGCCTTAGACAAAGTGGACAGGACCACGTCGTCACTATCCATCCACACCTTCATGGCGCTCTGGATATCGGTGTCGTCCAACTGCACGTACCTGTGCATCGCCTCGCTGCCCAGTCGGAAGTCGGCGCCAGTCACGTGGTTGTAGAGGAAAAAGCGCAGTGCGGGTGTGCCGAACACCTCGTGACCTTGCAGTGCCAACTCCTTGGCACGGGACAACAGTTTGACGAGAACCTGTTCCGCCGCCACACTGGTCTTGTGCAGATACACCTGCCAGTACATCAGTCGTCGTGCTACGAGGAACTTCTCCACGGAGTAGATGCCCTTGTGGTCTATCACGAGGCGGTCGTTGCAGACATTGAGCATCTTCAGCAGCCGCTGGGAGGCGATACTGCCCTCGTTGACTCCGCAGAAGAACGAGTCGCGGCACAAGTAGTCCATGCGGTCCATGTCCAGTTGGCTGGAGATGAGTTGGTGCAGGAAATGGCGCGGGTATCGGTCGGTGAAGATTGCCAGTGCCTCGTCCAGCGGGCGTTCAATCTC
>CAMOMF010000224.1 GCA_946619625.1 uncultured Bacteroidales bacterium | reverse complement strand
TCTTGCCCAAAAATTTGCAAACCCCCGTTTCATTAACGTACCTTTGCACTCGCAAACGAAATTCAGGAGTGCAGGAGTGCAGACAACGCTACATTTGCATTGCACAATTTTGCTCACGCTTCGGAGACCCTTCGGAGACCGTACAGAGATGGTAGTAATGTCTGAACTCCTGTAACTCCTGAACTCCTGAACTCCTAAAAACATATGTCTGCACTCCTGAAACAAAAACGATATATACCGCCCCAAAGGCACGCGTTCTTTGACTTATTGAAAAATTTTTTACTTTTTCTCGCATTTTATTTGCATATGTCAATTTTTTTTTGTAACTTTGCACCCAAATTCCAAAATGTGGCTTAAAATAAACCAAAATTGATATGAATACACTTCAAGAATTAACTGACAAGATTTACGCAGAGGGCGTTGAAAAAGGCAAAGCCGAGGCTGCGGCGCTGGTGGCGAAAGCGCAGGACGAAGCCGCTGCTATTGTGGCTGCTGCTGAGAAGGCCGCTGACGAAAAACTTGCTGCAGCAGAGGCAAAGGCTGCCGAACTCGACAAGAACACAAGGGCGGAACTCAAACTCTATGCCGACCAATCCGTAAACGCCATCAAAACGGAAATCACCAACCTCATCACGGACAAAATCGCTGCGGACAGCGTCAAAGCCGCTACTGCCGACAAAGCGTTCATGCAGAAACTTATCGCCGACCTGGCTGCCCAACTCGCCAAAGGCGAAGACGTTACCATCCAGGCTAAGGACGCTGCAGAACTCAACAAGTACGTTGCCGCCAATGCCAAGGCGTTGCTGGAGAAAGGTGTCAAGATTGAGGAAGTGAAGGGCATGAAAACCGATTTCGCCATCGTCCCCCGGAAAGGCGGATACAAACTCACCTTTGGTGACAACGAGTTCATCGAGTACTTCAAGGAGTACCTCCGTCCGCAAATCCAAGAACTGCTTTTCTAACCCGCAAAAAACCATTGAGCAATGCTATATCATTGTTTACTTGTAGGTTTGCAGGACTTGTCCCTCGACACCAAGCAGCGCCTCACGCCCCAGCAACTGGAGACCGAGATCAGGGAGAACCTGACCAAGGCGGACCTGAAGGCGTTCGACCTGCTGTGCATGAAGCCCGAGGACGAACATTTCAGCCAACTGCTTCAGCAGAATGAGGACCTTGCAGCCGAAAGTCCGCTACGAGAAGAGGACCTGCGCGCCCAACTCCTCTACGATGAGGGCATGCACTCCTCCAACGCCTTTGTGCGCGATTGGTTTGCGTTCAATCTGAACCTGAACAACATTCTTGCCGCCACTATCTGCCGCAAGCACGGGTTCGATATCCGCAAGGCCATTGTCGGGGAGGGCGAGGTGCAGGACGCGCTCAGGCATTCCAACGCCAAGGATTTCGGACTCGCCGCTGTGCTACCCGAGATTGACGATATCCTCCGCCTGAGCGAGGTGGAAGACCTCTACGAGCGCGAGAAAAAAACCGATGCACTCCGCTGGGCGTGGCTCGAGGACAGGACGCTCTTCCGATATTTCGAGGCAGAGAACGTGTTCGCCTACTGGCTGCAAGCGCAGATGCTCTTCCGCTGGGACATCCTCAACAAAGAAGAAGGTGCACGCATCTTCCGAGAACTAATCGCTGACATGAAACGCGATATCAAGTTTGCTAACTAAAATAATGTTAATCAATCGTAAATAGTAAATAGTCCAATCGTAAATAATATGACAACAGGAAAAGTTAAAGGTGTTATCTCCAACCTTGTTATGGTGGGCGTGGACGGGCCGGTTTCGCAGAACGAAATCTGCTATATCACCCTTGGCGAGAAGAAACTTATGGCAGAGGTCATCAAGATTGTTGGTGACGTCTATGTACAGGTCTTCGAGTCAACCCGCGGACTGAAGGTGGGTAACACAGTAGAGTTTACAGGGCACATGCTGGAGGTTACACTCGGCCCGGGGCTGCTCAGCCGCAACTATGACGGTCTGCAAAACGACCTCGACAAACTGCACGGTGTCTTCCTGCAGCGTGGCGAGTACAACTACCCGCTGGACGAGGACAAACTGTGGCACTTCAAACCCCTCGCCAAGGTCGGCGACAAGGTGCAAGCCGCAGCATGGCTCGGTCAGGTGGACGAGAACCACCAGCCCCACAAAATCATGGTGCCTTTCGTCTTCCAAGGGACCTACACCGTCAAATCCATCGCCAAAGAAGGTGACTACAAGATCAGCGACCAAATGGCTGTTCTTACCGATGCCGAAGGGCAGGACCATATCGTCACCATGGTGCAGAAATGGCCGGTGAAAAAAGCCATCACTGCATACAAGGAAAAACCGCGCCCATTCAAACTGCTCGAAACGGGTGTGCGCACCATCGACACAGCCAACCCGCTCTGCGAAGGCGGTACCGGCTTTATCCCGGGACCTTTCGGAACCGGAAAAACCGTGCTCCAGCATGCTATCTCCAAACAAGCTGAAGCAGATATCGTCATCATCGCTGCCTGCGGTGAGCGTGCTAACGAGGTCGTGGAGACCTTCACCGAATTCCCTGAACTGGAGGACCCCCATACCGGACGCAAGTTGATGGAACGGACCATCATCATCGCCAACACATCCAACATGCCCGTGGCTTCCCGTGAGGCTTCCGTTTATACCTCCATGACCATTGCCGAGTACTACCGATCTATGGGACTCCGCGTACTGCTCATGGCTGACTCTACTTCACGTTGGGCGCAGGCACTGCGTGAGATGTCGAACCGTTTGGAGGAGTTGCCCGGACAGGACGCCTTCCCTATGGACCTCTCTGCCATCATCGGCGCTTTCTACGCACGCGCAGGATACGTGTACCTTAATAATGGTGCTACAGGTTCCGTCACTTTCCTTGGCACGGTTTCACCTGCAGGTGGTAACCTCAAAGAGCCTGTCACCGAGGGCACCAAGAAAGTGGCACGTTGTTTCTACGCTTTGGAACAGGCACGCGCTGACCGCAAACGGTACCCCGCGGTCAATCCTATCGACTCCTACTCCAAGTATATCGAATATCCTGAGTTTGAGGAGTATATCGCCAAGCGTATCAACGGCGAATGGACTGCTAAGGTCAACGAGATGAAGACCCTCCTCCAGCGTGGTAAGGAGATTCAGGAGCAAATCAACATCCTTGGTGACGACGGTGTTCCTGTTGATTATCACGAGACGTTCTGGAAGAGCGAGGTCATCGACTTTGTTATCTTGCAGCAAGACGCCTTCGATAAGATTGACGCTGTTTGTCCGCTGGAGCGTCAGCAGTATATGCTTGACCTCGTGATGGGTATCTGCCGTCCTGACTATGCCTTCGACAATTTTGTGGAAGTAAGCGAGTATTTCAAACGCGTCATAAATATATGCAAACAGATGAACTACAGCGAGTTCCATTCTGCTGACTTTGACAAGTACAAAGCACAATTGGATGAACTGTTGGCTCAAAAACAAATTGCATAAGTCATGAAAAAGAAAGTTCTGAGACGAGTGAATGT
>CAMOMF010000223.1 GCA_946619625.1 uncultured Bacteroidales bacterium | reverse complement strand
CGTGAAGGCGAATGTCGCGGGTCACCCGATGAAGGGGTATTTTCCGAAAGCCGCTGCAAAGTTACAACAAAAAATTGAATTATGCAAGTATGAACGCCAAAAATGTGCTTAATTTTATCGATAATTTGTCGAAAAACAACAATCGGGAGTGGTTTGCGGCAAATAAAGAGTGGTATTTGGAGGTGCAGACCGACCTGTTGGCATTCACCGAAGAGTGGATCAAGCGACTGACAGAGTTGGAACCGGAAGTGGCAGGGCTGCAACCCAAGGACTGCCTGTACCGTATATATCGCGACATCCGCTTTTCACCCAACAAATTGCCCTACAAGAATTGGTTGGGTATATATATCGCCAAGCGGGGCGGAAAGAAATCGTTGTACGGAGGGTACTACCTGCACCTGCAGCCCGGTGCTTGTATGTTTGCCGGAGGCGTGTGGTGTCCCGAGCCGGAACTGCTGAAAGCACTCAGACAGGATATATACGACAACGCAGACGAACTGGAAGAGATTTTTGCCCGCCCCGAGGTCAGCAAGTTCCTTCAGGACTTCGACACCTACTCCACCCTGAAAACCGTGCCTGCCTCCTTCCGACAGAAAAATCCGGACTTCGACCCGGCGTGGCAACATGCCGACTGGCTCAAACTCAAGACCTTCACCTTCAGTTGTCCGCTGACTGATAAACTGGTGCAAAAGCCCGATTTCATCGACACTTTGATGCAGATGTGCCGGGCGGGAAAACCATTGAATGATTTCCTGAACTATACAGTAGAGAACCTATGATACATTTCGAGACCCGCGGCGTAGAAATGCCCGATTTTGACAACAGACGTGTGCAGCAGTGGATTCGCTCGGTGGCAGCCGACTACGGTTTCCGCGTTGGAGAGGTGACGTACGTGTTCTGCAACGATGATGAAGAACTGGCAGTCAACCGTCAGTTTCTGCAGCACGATTTCTACACCGACGTCATTACGTTCGATTACAGCACTAAAACCGTCCTTTCAGGCGATATTTTTATCTCTTTGGACATGGTTAGGCACAATGCTGAACAGGTTGGCACAATTTTTGCAGAAGAATTGATGCGTATAATGATTCATGGTATCCTGCACCTGACCGGTCAGGGTGACAAGACGCCGGAGTCGAAAGCCGTTATGACACAGAAAGAAGATTTGGCATTGTCCAAATTAGTATAAACAATAAATTTGAACTATTATGGCAAGTAGTGCAGGAAAAGTGCTCGCCGCATTTATCGGCGGCGCAGCGATGGGAGCGGCAGCGGCTTTGCTGTTGGCTCCAAAGAGTGGTGTAGAATTGCGCCAACAGATTATGGACATCGTTCGCGAGAAAGGTATCAAGCTTAACAAAGAGGAGTTGGAAGCCCTTTGCGGTAAGGTTATTTCCAGGGTGCGCGACTACTGCTCATTGGAAGAACTGGAGGATGCCGTTGACGAGGCGCTTGGCGAGAAAGAAGAAGCAAAGAAAGAAGACAAAAAAGCTTGATGGACAATTCTGAGTACAAGAAACTGCTGGAGGACGCAAAGCAATACCTGAACAGCCGCTATGATTTGCTCCGATTGGAGTTGCTGGAGAAACTATCCCGCATCTTGGGGTTGGTTATTCTGGCACTGGTGGTGGTTCTGCTCGTCTTCGGTGCACTGGCTTTCTTCGGCATGGCACTGATTTTCCTGCTCAGCAAGGTGGTGCCGCTGACCGTTAGTTGCTGCATCCTCGGAGCCGTGTTCTTACTGCTGATACTGCTGGCATATCTGCTTAGGGAAAGGCTGTTTATCAACCCTGTCGTCAAGTCGCTCGCAAAGATTCTGTTTGCAGAAACAGAGACCGATGCCGGGCAATCCGAGGTGATTAGAAAGGAGGACGTGGCACATGAATAAGTACAGTTCGATTTCCGACCTCCGCTCCCTCTATGCGGAAAAGGTGACCCTGCAGAAGCAAGTTTACAAGCAGGAGAAAACGATCCTCAACGACCTGTCTGACATCCAGAGTGGCGCACAGCGGTGGGTGGACGGAGTTTTCCGCGTGAAGAACATCGTCAAGGCGTTGCTCCCCAAGTTCGAGTTCGCCTCCATTCTTTACCCGATTGTAAAGCGTTTTGTTTTCCGCAGAAAGCGCAAGTAACCCTGTGCGGGAAATTACCAACGTAGGTAACCTTGTGCGGAATGACAAACACAAGTAATCTTGTGCAGGAATAACCAACGTGCAAGCCTGTCGGGATGACCAACACAAGTAATCTTGTGCAGGAATAACCAACATGTAAGCCTGTGCGGAATGACCAACACAAGTAACCCTATGCGGATGTAAAGTAAGTAAAGCAAGCGCGGATAGGTTCTGTCGCACAAAAAAAACAGAGACGAGTGGTACTCGCCTCTGTTTTGATATATACATGTTGTATCAATCGCTGAACTTGGCACCGATGAACTCGCGGTTGAGGCGGGCGATATGTGCCAGACTGACAGACTTCGGGCACTCGGCAGCGCAGGCACCGGTGTTGGTGCAGTTACCAAAGCCCAGTTCGTCCATTTTGGCAACCATCGCCTTGGCGCGTTGCTTGGCTTCGATCTTACCTTGCGGCAGCAGTGCCAATTGACTCACCTTGGCGGCAACGAACAGCATGGCGGAGCCGTTCTTGCAGGCGGCAGCGCATGCACCGCAACCGATACAAGATGCTGCGTCCATCGCCTCATCTGCTTTGGGCTTAGGGATGGGGATTGCGTTGGCATCGGGCACACCGCCGGTATTGACACTGACGAAACCGCCTGCCTGCATAATCTTGTCGTAGGCACTGCGGTCCACCATCAAGTCTTTGATAACAGGGAACGCGCGCGAGCGCCAAGGTTCGATGGTGATAGTCTCGCCATCGTGGAACCGGCGCATATGCAACTGGCAGGTGGTGATTTCCTGGTCGGGTCCGTGCGGGTGACCATTGACATACAGCGAGCACATACCGCAGATACCTTCGCGACAATCGTGGTCGAAGGCGATGGGGTCCTTGTGCTCTGCAATCAGTTTCTCGTTGAGGATATCTATCATCTCCAGGAAAGAGGCTCCCTGGAAAATGTCGTGCAACTCATAGGTCTCGAAATGACCTTGTGCCTTGGGTCCGGCTTGACGCCAAACGCGCACTTTGATATTTATATTTTTATCCATTTTCTCAATTCTTTTAACTTTAACCTTTCAACATTCACCCTTATTATGCCTTGTAGTTACGGGTCTTACGTTCGGTGAACTCGTAGTCCAGCGGCTCTTTGATGAGTTGCGGCTCTTGGTCCTCACCCATGTATTTCCAGCAGCCAACATAACTGAACTTGTCGTCCTGTCGGAGTGCTTCGCCGTCGGGCGTCTGATATTCCTCGCGGAAGTGACCACCGCAGGACTCTTCGCGATGCAGCGCATCCACAGCCATGAGTCGTCCGATTTCGATGAAGTCGGCAAGGCGCAGAGCTTTCTCCAACTCGTTGTTGAGTGAGTCGGCTTTACCCGGAATATAGACATTGCTCCAGAACTCCTTCTTGATGGCGTCAATCTTCTTGATGGCGGTCTTCAGGCCCTCAGCAGTACGTCCCATTCCCACGAAGTCCCACATGACAACGCCCAACTCTTTGTGGATGCTGTCCACAGAGCGTTTGCCCTGGATGGACATCAGTTTCTCAATCTTCTTTTCTACGGCTTTCTCCGCCTCGGCAAATTCGGGCAGGTCGGTGGACATGCGCGGCACGCCGATCTGGTCGCTCAGGTAGTTTTGGATGGTGTATGGCAAAACGAAGTAACCGTCAGCAAGTCCTTGCATCAGAGCCGATGCGCCCAGACGGTTGGCACCGTGATCGGAGAAGTTTGCTTCGCCGATGCAGAACAGGCCCTTGACAGAGGTCATCAGTTCGTAGTCCACCCAAATACCGCCCATGGTGTAGTGAATGGCGGGGAAGATCATCATCGGGTTCTCGTATGGGTTCTCATCCACAATCTTCTCGTACATCTGGAAGAGGTTGCCGTATTTCTGTGCCACTACGTCTTTGCCCAGGCGCTGGATCGCCTCGGAGAAGTCGAGGAACACAGCCAGTCCGGTGTTGTTCACGCCATAACCCGCGTCGCAACGCTCTTTGGCAGCACGTGAAGCTACGTCACGCGGAACGAGGTTACCGAGGGCGGGATAGCGGCGCTCCAAGTAGTAGTCGCGGTCCTCTTCGGGGATGTCGCGCCCTTTGATTTCACCTTTCTGCAGACGCTTGGCATCCTCCAGTTTCTTCGGTACCCAAATACGTCCGTCGTTACGGAGCGACTCGGACATAAGAGTCAGTTTGGATTGGAAATCTCCGTGCTTGGGGATACAAGTCGGGTGGATCTGCGCGTAGCACGGGTTGGCAAAATAGGCTCCGTGGCGGTACATCTGCATGGCAGCCGAACCGTTCGACGCCATTGCGTTTGTCGAGAGGAAGAACGTGTTGCCGTAACCGCCTGAACCTACTACAACGGCATGTGCAAAGAAACGCTCAATGCGTCCCGTCACTAAGTTGCGGGTAATGATACCGCGTGCACGAGGCTCACCGTTCTCGTCTTTGATCATGACGATGTCGAGCATCTCGTAGCGGGTGTACATCTTCACTTTTCCTTTGCCAATCTGTCGTGAGAGAGCAGAGTAGGCGCCCAGCAGCAACTGTTGACCGGTCTGTCCTTTGGCGTAGAACGTACGGCTGACCTGAGCACCTCCGAAGGAGCGGTTGTCCAACAGTCCGCCATATTCGCGAGCGAAAGGAACGCCTTGTGCCACGCATTGGTCGATGATGTTGTTGCTGACTTCAGCCAGACGATATACATTGGCTTCGCGGGCACGATAGTCACCACCCTTGATTGTATCGTAGTAGAGACGATATACCGAGTCGCCGTCGTTCTGGTAGTTCTTGGCTGCGTTGATACCACCCTGTGCGGCGATAGAGTGCGCACGGCGTGGTGAGTCCTGAATGCAGAAGTTCAGCACGTTGAAGCCCATCTCTGCCAGTGATGCTGCGGCAGACGCTCCGGCAAGACCTGTTCCCACGACGATAATGTCCAGTTTGCGCTTGTT
>CAMOMF010000222.1 GCA_946619625.1 uncultured Bacteroidales bacterium | reverse complement strand
TTCGACTGGGCATTCAATAATGACGAACTGCTCGTCAATCTTAACATGCTCGATCGCGAGATTAACAAACAGACCGTCTATATCACAGTTCGCGATGTCGAGGACCTCAATGGCAACCCCATGCTCTCGCCCGTCACCTGGACCGCTTTCATCGACAAGAACCCGCTCAAATGGGAAGAGCGAACCATTAAAATTCACGCGATTTATGGCGAGGAGACGAAATCGGAGTACTACGTCACACGCATCCTTAACTACTCCGGTAAACGGCATCAATATACGATTGAGTCCTTGCCTAACTGGCTCTCCGTCGATGATGCTTACGGCGTCATTAACCCCACGGAGGAAAAATATCTCTCCATGGAACTTAATACCGAGATGGCGCCAGGTGTCTATGAAGATATTATCTATCTCACCGACGAGAACGGCTTGTCCGAACCGCTCCGTGTCGAACTGACCATTGAGGCTCTCCCGCCATATGAAGCGCCGGATAAGACGAAGTTCAACTATAATATGTCCGTCTGCGGTACGGTGATGATTGATAAAACCTACGATTCGGACGGAAATGATATTGTCTATGCTTTCTATAATAACGAGTGCGTCGGCATGGAGCATATCTCTTTCGATAAGGTGGCGAATACATCCGAGCTATACCTGACCGTTTATGGAACGGACCACATGACTAATAAACCCATCCGCTTCCAGCTCTGGCAGGCGTCCACCGGTAAGGTATATGACCTTTCGCCGGATCGTAACATTTACTTCGCTCAAGGCGCTGTCTATGGTTGTGGAGATGGTAATCCCGTCCTCCTGACTACCGTCGGTACTGAGCGCCAGACCATTATCCTTCAACCCGGATGGAACTGGACCTCTTTCAATCTCGATCTCCGGCAGTACGTGGCGAAAATAGCGAATGTCATGACCGCAAATGAACCATGGTCGGAAGGAGACCTCATTAAGAATCCTGCTACACGGCATTTCGTGACTTATTCCGAAGAGCTCGATCGTTTCATCGGTGACTTCGACTACCTCCGCTATATCTATACCTATATGATCTATACCCCCAATGGCAATACGATACATATCAGCGGTAATAATCTGCCGGCGGATTCGATGTACATCACCGTTCGAGGGGATGGGCGATGGAGCGCGATGCCCTGTCTTTTGAAACAAGTGACAACGGTTACTGATGCCTTGGCGGACTATTATGATAAAGCAACGCCCGGAGATATGATTAAGGCGCATGATAACTTTGCCTACTTCTCGGAGAATCATAGATGGGTAGGAAACCTCTCTGTCCTCCGCCCCGGCGAAGGCTACTTCTTCCGCCGCATGGCACCGGGCAGCGTGGATATCCGATTCTTCGACAAACCGAATAATGCACCTGTGAGAAAATCCGCTTCCCTTCAGGGGCGGTCGGAAGAAGCTTCCTTCCACGCTTCCTCTGCAACGAACATGACGATGATCTGTAGAGTTGAGGGTATGAAGGAGTTAGGGAATGAAAGAGTGAATGCATACATCGGTTCCGAACTCGTCGGTGTGGCAACGAAGATAGATTCGCTCATCTTCCTGACTATCCAGAGCGATGCTGTAGGCGCTCCTATAGCGTTCCGCACAGAGAACGGGAAGGTGCTTAGTCCTATCGACCCGTCGACCTCCCGACCTCTTGATATCAATTACACACCGGACTGTCATCATGGCTCTGTACAATCGCCGATTGTCCTGACTCCCGGAGACAACCCCGTCTTTAAAATCATAGAGAACGACCACGTAATAATTATCCGAAACAATGAAAAGTATAGCATCACAGGTTCTAAATTACCGTAATTTTAGTAAACTCATCCTTTGCGCCCTGCTGCTTTTTGCAGCGGGCTGCAAGGATAAGAACGAGCCCACCTCCGACCCACAGTCTATCGTAGGTGATCTGCCCGTGCCCGCATGGACACCTGCCATGGAGTACGACATGACCTCTTCGATGACCCTCATCGTGAAGGTCGATCTCTCAATCACTTATCCCGAGCAGGTTGCCTCGATAGGATGGAACACCTCACCGAACGACCTGCTCGCAGCATTTGACGGAACGAATTGTATAGGCATTGCAAATTGCCAAGACGGCTTGTTTTTCCTATATGTTACCGCGCCGAAAGACGGCAACCAGCTCACGCTGACCTATTACTCCGCGCAGTTGAAGAATCTTTTTGATGCGGAACAAACCATCTCCTTCCATAACGATGCCATCATCGGCTCCGTTGCTGCGCCTTTCACTCCCAAGTTTACGAAACATTAACAGCTTGGCACCGTAATCCGGTGTGGTTCCCCCAAAAGGAAGGCCTATGGGAGTCTTCCTTTTTTTTTGTATATGCCATCCTTCCCATCTTCTTATACTCTCGCTTCGCTTATTGTATAGCCTTTCTATTATAATGGTCCCCAAAATTAGGACAGATTTGCAAATGTGAAAAAAAGTATTACCCTTGCAGTCAAAAAAAAGAATATGGGAAGACCGAGTAAATTTGATTCAACCTTTAAAGCTATGTGCCAAAAGTGGGGACTTTTGTCACTCGCGCGCCGCATTTACTGACACCCCACGCGAACAAGTTCTTTGGGACCCCGTACTCCTCCAACCGTCCACCGGACGCTTTTCTTTCCTCGCAGGCTCGGACGATCACTGCGTGTGCGGTGCGGCTGTTCCGCTTCATAAAAAAAATGCAAAAAAAGTGATTTTTTTTGTTTTTAGGTGATAGATTCTTCGCATTTTTTAGCTATATATAGAGAGGCAGGTTATTTTCACATTTATTTATGCATTTACACATTTAACGCTAAAACAATTTCCGGCTGACAGTCGGAAACGCCATCAGCCGGAAAAGGGTTAATAGAGGTCTTTTACCATATCGCAGAGATACACCTCGAGGTTGGTCTTTCCCTGGACAAGACTCTCTTTCTTGGAGTCGGCAAAGGACTTGGGATCGAGTTTGTGCGCCTCCTCCCACTCGTCGGGGATGCCGTCGCCATCGGTGTCTTTGGGCAAGTCGGCACCCTGATAAGCAGGCCACCCGCCTACGTCGGAAGGCGTGTCAATCAGGCCACCGTTGGATTTAGTGCCCTTGTAGGTAAATTTACCCTCCTTGACCTCTGCAACGATACGTGCGTCGATAGCGTCACGGACGAACGAGCACCCCGCCTTCGACAGCACGGTGTTGTATGCCTGTTCCGCCGATTCCATCGACAGTTCTGAGGTCATTGCGTGCGGTGCAGTGACCTTACCCGAAGTGGTGGTTGAGCCCTGCCAGTTGTCTGCCGTAACCGCGTCGGAGCCATACATGATATTACCCGCCAGATACAGTTGTGGCGGGACCACCGTACCCGACTGGTGGGCAGTACAATTGCTGCACGAAGTCCATGGGTTGACCAGCCGCGTAGCCACAGCGGCGTTGGTTGCCGGCCCCGGACGGAAGTAGTTGTTACGGAAATTGATAGTACGCGGCGTGCCGACCGACTCGCCTCCATATGCCGAATTGCCACCCCAGTTATAGACTACATTATTGGCGAACTCAATGGGTCCGCGTTGGGTGTTGTTCACATAATCGTGGTCAAAACGCGGGTTTCGGGAGTCGTGGTGCGCAATCAGGTTGTGATGGAACGTAGCCTCCGTTCCGCCCCATATGCCGCCATAACCGTGGTTGCCCTTGCCATGGACGGAACTGCGCAGCGATTCGGTGATGAAGCAGTACTGCATGGTGAAACGGGTGTTGCCATAACAACTGACACACTCGTCCACCGACCACGAGCAACTGAGGTGATCCAGCACCACGAGGTCGCAATCGTTCACCGAAACGGCGTCGTACTCCTTGTTGTCCGCCAAACTGCCCTTTTCACCCATACGGATACGCAGGAAACGTACGATGACGTTGTTACAGCCCTTGATAACCAGCGGGTAGTCCGCCAGACATATGCCGTCGCCGGGTGCCGTCTGTCCGGCGATGGTCAGGTTGCCGCGAGTGACCTCAAGCGGTTTTTTCAGGTGGATAACCCCTGACACGCGGAACATGATGATACGCGCCTCGCCTTGCTCCACCGCGTAGCGCAGGGTGCCCATGACAGGCTTGTTGGTGGAGGGGTCCACCTCGTCCTCAAGCGTCGAGACGATATACACCGAACCGCCCATGCCGCCCGTTGCCGCCGAGCCGCCGCCACCGATATAATTGCATGCGGCTTTCAGTTCCGGGTCCTCTTCAATAGTAGGGTTGTTGTTTCCCTTGCAGGCGCATAAGAAAGCCACGGCTCCCCATAAGAGAGCCGCAGCCATGAAAGTCGTATGCTTCATCTTATTCATTACCGTAACCGTAGTTGTTCCACAATGCACCGTCGCTGGCGGCTACATAACGGTTGTAGATAGGCCAGTACTGACGGGTCTCCAACTGCTGTTCGTCCTTGTAGATAGGATACTGCGAAGCACCCAGCACATAACCCTTGGAGTCGGAGTTGAAGATGTCCTTCGCAAACCAACCGTTCTTGGAGATGGCATAGGCGGGACGCACATTCTCACCTACAGACAAGCCGTAGATACTATCCATCACCCAACCGCCGATAGCAGCATCGTATGCAAACTTGTAGAAAATAGTATCACCGATGTTCATGGCATGACGGGTGCCGTCAGCAGACATCCGGCGGATAGTGGTTTCGGTCTCAACCAGTTTCTCGCGCAGCATACCCCAACGCATGAGGTCGAACTTGCGCACATACTCGCCGCACAACTCGAAGGCACGCTCATCGATGATATCATTCATCGTGACGGTGCTGACAGTGCTTACGCCTGCGCGTGTGCGAACCTTATTGAATATAGTGGCAGCGTCCAAGCCCGTCTCATTAGCCGGCACATCGCCACCGATGCCACCGATAGCCGCCTCGGCAAACATCAACAACACATCGGCATAACGCAGAATGGGGAAATCGATACCATCATCGGTAGTAGTATGCGAACGCCCCGATGCCATCCACTCGAAGCGGTACTTGCCCAGGAAGAAAGTATTGATCTGGCTGTGCTTCATGTACAGGCGGTTGGCAGAGGCAGCCACTCCGGGGAATGCGGCTTCGCGTACCGTGTCGTTCGACGACTCACCTTCCGCATTGTCATAGTTCCATTGACCGGTCACATAAGTGACAGCGCGGCGCTTGTCTTCCTTGGCAAACTTGTACACCAATACAGGCGAAACGCAGATATGACCATTGGACGAACCGCCACCGTAGCCGGGAAGGACGTTCTTGCATGCTGACTGCGCGTCAGACGACAGTTTCGGAGCGTTATAGTTCATTACCTGACCACGGTTGCCATTGCTGAACGGCATCACCCAGATATGCTCCATCTGGTTGTAGTCGGTCTTGTCGGCACAGATTTGTTTGAACGGCTCTGCGAAATCGTCTGCCAGTTTGTAGTCCTCCTGGTTGATGATTCGCGCACAAGCGTCCAAAGCCTCTTTATATACTTCACGGCGCTTGTCAGCCTCCTTGATATTGTAGGTAACTACGTAGTTGGTCTCATCCGTAACGTCAAACCCGTCGGCACCCGGACGAACCGCCTTGCCGGCGTACATCAGGTCAGCACGAGCCAGCAATGCCAACGCAGCCGCCTTGTTGGCACGCCCCACGTTGTTCTTGGCATTACCGGGGCACTCAGGAGACCACGGCATCAAGTCGGCGGCACGGAGCAAGTCCTTGCGGATTTGTTCATACACCTCATTGCGGTCAGTCTTGCGCGCATTCACGCCGTTCGGGTCCTTTGCCAACGAAACGAAACGGGCAGGCACGTCACCCCAGTACTTGACTTGCTCCAAATAAGCAAACGAGCGGAGGAACAATGCCTCTCCCAGAAAATACGCCTGCGTCTCGTCTGCCTCAACATTACCGTAGGACTCCAGCCCCTCGATGATATTGTTCGAACGCTCTATCATCGTGTTCAGGTAAGACCAAAGGTCAGAACCGCTGCTGGAGAAGATACGCGAGTTGGCAGTTCCGCAGTTGTACATCATCAGGTCGGGTTCGTCCGCCGAGCCGCCCGAGGACTTGGTACTATACTCAATATCGGTGTTCAGACCTACAAAACCGCAGGCCATACGGTTACGGTAACCGTTGTTGCTGCCCATCAGGTTGTACACACCGTAAATAGCCTGCTCCGTACGACTTGCCGATGCAAACACCGACGACGCCTCCATGGACGAAGGAGAGTTATTGGAGAGGAATCCATCCTTGCAGCCCACCATCAGTACAGCGGCTGCACCCAAAAGAATATATTTAGCAGTTTTCATTGTTTCCATCGTGATTAAATTATTCAAAACTCAAGTTAACACCAAAGTTGAATGCACGGCTCTTGGGGAATGCCGAGAAGTCCACACCCACTGCCAGCGGGTTGTTCTTGGAGCGGGTATCCACCTCCGGATCGAGGCCGGAATACTTGCTTGCGCAGAACAGGTTGCTTGCCGAGAAGAAGAAACGGCAAACAGAGATGTGTGCCTTCTTGGTCAACTGGGTCGGCAGGGTGTAACCTACGTTGAGCGAACTGAGACGGATAAAGGAGGCATCCTCTACGTAGTTGTCCGTCAGCACGGGCGAACCGCAGTAAGGATTGGCAACCTTGGCGTTGGCATTCGCTTCGTCCACACGCAGCGCCATCTTCGTGAACTCGTCACCCGTAACGGCATTGCCGGAAACGACCACGTTATCCAGCGGCATGAAGGAACCCTTGGCGTCAAACAACGAATAACGCTGACCATAGCCGTAGGTAGCCAACAGGTTACGGTTCTTGGTGGAAGAACATACGGTCGAGTAGTCCAGCCCGGTCAGGTTAACCACATCGTTGCCAATCGAATAGGTGAAGTTGGCAGACATATCCACCTTACCCCACTTGTCACCACCGATGAAGAAATTCAGGTTGATACCGCCGGTTGCGGTAGGCAGAGTGTTACCCAACTTGACCATCTGATAGTCGTCCATCACGCCGTCACCATCGGTGTCCAAGTTCTTTTCAATCTTAGGCATACCCGGCATGGCATCGCCAAGAGGAGTGGTGATCTTGTTTCCGTCGGCGTCCAACCAACCACCGTTGGTACGGGCACTGCCCTTGCTGTAACTGGCAAAGTCGGATGCTTTCCACCAACCATTGGTCTTATAACCATACACATCGCCCACTGCCGAACCTTTGGTCAGTTTGTATTCATACGGCGAGCCGTAGTACGAACTGAAGCAGCCGGCGGAAATCATGTAACTCTCCATTCCACCCAGGTCGGTGACGGTGTTCTTGTTGAACGAGATATTGGCATCTGCGGTCAAACCATAAGACAACGTCTTGGATTTGTGGTCCAGAATAACGCCCTTGATGGAGAACTCGATACCCTTGTTGTCGGTAGAACCGATATTGCGGTACTGGTAGTTGTAACCACCCGTAGCCAAGGCGTAACGAAGGATCAAGTCCTTGGTGTTGTTCCAATAGATATCAAACGCACCCGACAGACGCTCGTTGAAGAAACCGTAGTCGATACCGAAGTCACGCGTAACGGTCGTCTCCCATTTCAGATCCGAGTTGGCAGCAATCAGGTAACTGCTCGTGCCGTTCTGACCATCGGTGAGGATGGTACTCATGCCCTGCATATAGGACGATGGCGATGCCAGATAGTCGAAATGGATGTAACCCAGGTCAACGTTATTGTTACCTACGGTACCATAAGAGAAACGGAACTTCATGTTCGACATCCAACTCTGCGCTCTCTCCATCCACTCCTCGTCAATCATACGCCAAGCCACAGCCACAGAGGGGAAGAAACCCCACTGGTTACCTTTCGAGAATCGGGACGAGCCGTCAGCACGGAAAGTTCCGGTGATATAGTAACGACCCATGTAGTTGTAGTTCGCACGGGCGAAGAAAGACAGCATGTTGTCCGTCGGGTCCACGTAGTTCTTGATATTGGCACTGTTCGGACCGGTGGAACTGCTTGCCAGACCTTGCAGGTTGAACACCTCAGGACCGGTCAGAGTCGGGTCGTAACCGTAGCCGTAACTGGTGCGCAACTCGCCTTTGTTGATGGTCTGCTCCTCACCCACCAGGATGGAGAAATCATGTGCATTGCCGTCAAACTTCTGCGCGTACTCGAAGGTGTTGGTCTCTTTCAGACGCGAAGTGCGGTCGTTGGTGGATATGATATTGCCAAAACCCGATGCACCCGCACCCGCCATACCGTCACCGGCACGGGAATAATACGTCGTCGGACCATAGTAACGGTCGTTCACCACCAGACGGTTCTCGTAACCAATCTCCGCCTTCACGGTGAAATGTTTCAGGAACTTGTACGACACACTACCGTTCATGGTCAGTTTGTTGTCCACTTTTTTCCTGTAACTGTCGTTGATGGCGATAATCGGATTGTAGATATTGCCGAGGTCGGTGTCGTCCTCCAGGTCCTTCAGCACTACCTCAATACCCTCCAAAGGCACGAAAGAAGTGGCGTTGCGCAGACGACCCTCACTGCTCGACCCGGCATCGTCAGCCGAGTTGGTGCCTGAACCCAGCACATTCGTGTTGCTGTAGCGAACCGATGCAGCAATGGTCAGGTCCTTGATGGGCTTGAACTTCGTCTTGAAAGACAGGTTGTTGCGGCTGTAGTTCGAACCGTACATGATAGACTCGTCGTCAATACGGTTGTACGACAGGTTGAAGTTCGCGTTCTTCATACCGCCGCTCACCGAGATACTGTGGTTCGAGTTCAAGTGATTGCCCCCAAAGGTCTCTTCCTGCCAGTCAATGCACTCTTTCTGGTTCCAATACGCCAACACTTGTTCCAACGTACCGTGGGTCTTTGCCTCGGCGTTATAATGCTCGTGGTCGTAATATTTGTAGAAATTCGAGAGCATCTTCTCATCAGAACCGTTGTCTGCCAAGTAGGCATACTCGTACTGCATGCGCAGATAGTCCTCGTTGTTCATCATCTTGTATTTCTTGGCAATACGGCGCCAACCCATGTAGCCCGAGTAGTCCAAGTGAATCGTCATCTTGTCACCGTCCGCCTTGGTGTCCTTCGTGGTGATGATAATGACACCATTGGCACCCTGCGCACCGTAGATGGCGGTTGCTGCCGCGTCTTTCAGTACGTCCATCGAAGCGATATCACCCGGGGCGATATCCGATATAGAAGATACCGGGAAACCGTCCACGATATACAACGGGTCCGAAGACTGCGTCAATGACGTACCACCACGTACGCGGATCTTCACGTCTGCATCCGGACTACCCTCCGTCGTCGTAACGCTTACACCCGACAACTTACCCTGCAGAGCCTCCGCTGCAGAAGTAACAGGCACGTCCTTCAACTGGTCAGCACTCACCGACGCTACTGAGGTCACCAAGTCACGCTTCTTTGTCGTACCGTAACCCGTCACTACCACCTCTTCCAGCACCTCCGAGTTTTCAACCAACGTTACGTTGATAACATTACCCGTGATAGGCACTTCCTGAGTCTGAAGACCAATATACGAGAAAACTAACACTTGCGCATCATCCGGTACATCCAACGAATAGTTACCGTCAAAGTCAGTAACTGTACCTATCGTTGTACCCTTCACAACGACTGATGCGGAGATGACCGTCTCACCGGTCTGGTCCGTTACCGTTCCGGTAATGATCTTAGCCTCTGCCAACGATGCCGTAAACATCAGGCAGCACAAAGCCATTACACGGAAAAACTTGCTTCTGTTTTTCATTCTGTTTATTGTGTTTGTTTAGTATTAATATGTGCTCACTATTTAATTTTGTACGCGCTCGCTCACATAAAGGACTGCAAAGGTACAACTTTTTTTTGACATATGCAAATTTTAACTACCTTTTTCTCAATTTTTACACCTTTTTTGTCAATTTATCCACACTCCCCCCACCCCTCTCTTGTTTATTCTTTTACACCTCAACTGATTTTTTTCATTTTTTTAACCACAATCCTTGCACATGTCAAAAAAAAGCAGTAACTTTGCACCCACAAAACCAAAACACATATGAAAGTACTTCTAATCAACGGCAGCCCACACAAGGCGGGAAACACGTTCCTCGCACTCAACGAAGCGGCACAAACGCTCAACAAACATGGTATCGAAACCGAAATCATTCAAATCGGTGTCAAACCCGTACGCAGTTGCATCGCATGCGGGCAATGCAAGGTACGGCAGGACAACCGCTGCGTTTTCGATGACGACCTCTGCAACCGTGTCGCCGAAAAACTCGGCACCGCTGACGCACTCATTATCGGTTCGCCCGTCTATTACGGACAACCCAACGGCGCACTGCTGAGCCTCATCCAGCGGCTTTTCTTCTCCGCCGGCGCACTCGTGCAGAACAAGCCCGCTGCCGCCGTTTGCGTCTGCCGCCGTGGGGGTGCCACCGCAGCGTTCCAGTCACTCAACATGCCCTTCCAGATGATGAACATGCCCGTTGTCACCTCCCAGTACTGGAATATCGTTTATGGACGCGAACAGGGACAAGCGGCTCTCGACACCGAGGGCATGCAAACCATGCGCACCATGGCGGACAACATGGCGTGGTTGCTCCGGTGTATACACGCCAACTCCTCTCCCGACTATCCCGAGCGCGAACAGTGGCAGCCCATGCACTTCATCAGATAAGTTACCTTTTGGGTCGCACACGATATATCTATGCGGGAAACGCATACTAAAACATGACATATTTTAAGAAAAAATGCCCTTTTATTAATATCCCGCATACTTTTACAATATATCGCTTGCGATATTAAAATATTTGTTGTAACTTTGCGCCACAAAACAAAAATTCACTGTTATACAT
>CAMOMF010000221.1 GCA_946619625.1 uncultured Bacteroidales bacterium | reverse complement strand
TGGGTTCTGTGTCGCCTGGGGTGTTTGTCTTGGCCACCATCCCCTCCTCACTGACATTCCTCCAGCAGCGTGTAGGCATTGGCCTTGCAGAAGCCGGCTTCGCCACTTCACTCTATTTCATCTTCCGTACCATCGGCTGCTTGAGCGGTTCCGCCATTCTGCGCAAAGTGCCCGAGAAAGTATTCTTCGCCATCTCGGCTGCCATGATTTGCTGTGCAATGATTCTGATGGGCATCGGCGACTCCAAAGCCGTCCTTTACACAGGCATTGCCCTCGTCGGTTTCGGCAACAGCAATATCTTCTCCATCTGTTTTGCACAGGCTTTGCAGCACGACCCTACGCATAAGAACGAGATTTCCGGTCTAATGATCATGGGACTCTTCGGCGGAACTATTTTCCCGCTATGTATGGGACTTCTTTCCGATGCCATGGGTACCGTCGGCGCCGTGCTTGTTATGGCTATAGGTGCACTCTATTTGGTGGGCTTCTGCCTGAAAATGCAAAATAAATGATAAAATGGTAAATGATAAAATGATAAATGATAAAATGGTAAATACGAAATACGTTATCGGTCTTGGCGAGGCATTGTTTGACTGCCTGCCCGAAGGACGCAAACTGGGCGGTGCACCTGCCAATTTTGCTTATCATGTAAGTCAGTTCGGACTGAACGGCTGCGCGATCTCTGCTATTGGCGATGATGAACTGGGCGAAGAAATTGTCGAAACCTTTGAGAAAGTACACCTCAATCATATTCTCCCGCGCGTAGAGCAACCTACCGGCACAGTGAAAGTCACGCTTGACGACAAGGGGGTGCCTCAGTATGAAATTTGCCTGGGCGTAGCATGGGACAATATCCCACTTACCAAGGAGATGCTCGAGGTGGCACACAATGCCGAGGCGATCTGTTTCGGCTCGCTTGCACAGCGTAGTGAAACCAGCCGTAAGACAATCCACGCTTTCCTCGACGCCGCACCCAAGCAGGCGCTGCGCGTCTTCGACATCAACCTCCGCCAGCAATGGTACACCGCTGAGGTCATCGCCGAGTCACTCAATCGTGCCAACGTGCTTAAAATTAACGACGAGGAGTTGGATGTCGTTGCCACTATGCTGCTCGGTATTTCCACCGTACCGGGTAAACTGATTGCAGAGGACCCCGAGAAGACCCGCCTTGTCTGCCGCGACCTTATCGCCAAGTACGACCTCCAAATGCTTATCCTCACTTGCGGCGCCATCGGCTCATACGTCTTTACGGCAGACGAAGAGAGTTACGTTGCCACTCCCAAGGTACAAGTGGCAGACACCGTCGGCGCAGGCGATAGTTTCACCGCTACCTTTGTCGCACAGATACTGCTCGGCAAAAGCATGCGACAGGCGCACAAGAAAGCGGTTGAAGTGTCCGCTTTCGTCTGCACACAGCACGGCGCCATGCCCGTCCTCCCGGACAACTTACGCAACTAAACAACCTCGCATAGATGTAACGCCCTCGCCTTATCTTTAGGAGAGGACGTTACTTATTTTACTAATACTCAATTTTATGTATCTTTTTTAAAGGAGAGACTACTTAGTGCATAATCAGCACTTTCAGTATAGTGTGTCCGCCTTCGGCTGTGTTGCAGAAAGCACGGTACACGCCCGGTGCCACTTTGCGTCCGGAACTGTTGCGACCGTCCCATACCGCCATACCGCCATTGGAACGGGTGGAGAAAACCAGGTTCCCACCTGCATCCACCACCTTGACGTAGGTCTCATCCATTAGTCCGGCAAAGGTGATGTTCCCCTCGTAATCAGGGCGGACAGGGTTCGGGAAGACATACGCGGCACTATAGTCGTCCCGCGGCGCAGAAGCGTCACTGCGGAACGAGGCAAGTCCACTTTCCGTCCCAAAGAATACCTCGCCCGTCTCCTCAATGATAGCAATGGAAAGGATGGTGTTGCTTGGCAGAGGCGAGTTGGCTGTGGTGAAATGGTGGATAGTGGCTACATCGTCCACGTCGCGGTACTGAATCAGGAAGACCCCATTGCCGGCGGTGCCGAACCAATGGCGGTTCCCACCGTCATGTGCGATGGCTCGGATAGACTCGGAACTGAGCAGGAAATCGGCAAGTCCCGACCCGTCATTGCGGTTGATCTTATATCGCAGGCAAGAGTTACTGCTGAAATAGTCACTGTTGGCGGGAATGGCAAGAACGCCTTCGTTCGTCCCCAACCATATTGCCCCTTCTTTGTCTTGCGCGATACAATATATATTGTCCGGTGTGACGGTGGAACCGAATTGGTCAACAAACGTGGAGTAGAACGCCATGCGGTCATCGCCGTGGTACAGCGGTGTGCCGTTATCGTCAATCAGTCCCAACCCTGCAGGTGCACCAACGCTGGAGCTGGTACGGCAGGAAGGAATCCAATGGTAAGTGGGACGGGTGTTGTCTATCACTATCTGTCCCGGTGTCTCATAGACGATGCGGTTGCCCCTATGGGTCAGATTGAAACTGCGCCATGTACCATCATGACCGAAAACGACGATGTTGTTCGCGTTGCTGCCTGCATTCATTAGCCACAAGTTGCCCTCTACGTCAAACACAGCACCGTCGGTACGCGTGTAATAATATGGTGAAGCGTCCGAAGCAGCCGGATTCAAACATCCTTGTGAGTTGTAGAAACTATAGTGTTGCGCCAATACATCGTTCCTATATTCATAAAGCCCCGTACCGTAACTGGTAACAAAGAAATGTTTCGGGTCTTTGGGGTCAATGGCAGTATTGACAAAGTCCTGTACGGGCATCCAGTCCATGGCTGCTTTGATGTCGGCATATTTGCTGTTGAACCACTCGCCGTCATCGTAAATCATCACATTGCCGCGCCGTCCGTACTCTACAGCCCAACGTCCGCCGGGAACGGCAATAAGACGCTTGCCGCTGACCGTCATACTATACGGCATGTTGGTGGCGGGACCATTGGGAACATACGTGTGGTAAGTGGCGTCTGAGGCAATCCGTACTATGCCTTCCGAACCGGCGGCAATAAAGGACTCATTATGGCGCTTGATAGTGTCAGACTTGAAAGGGAGAATTGGTAAATTGGTAAATCGGTCAATTTGTGAATCTTCCAATGCATATGATGTCCACACATGGTAGTCCACGAGGTTGTCGGTCGTGGCTGCAGCAAATAGTTTGTTTGCCGTTAGGGCGTAGATAGAGTCTTGAGAGAAACCGATACTGGTCACGCTGATGTCCGAACCGTCCTCGCCAATATAATAGGTATCAGCTATCTCATGCCGATGAAGGTTGACTGTCATGACGCCAAAGGGCATCGCCATGTAGGCAAAGCCGTTGTGCATGGTGATGGCATTGGCGACCTTGGAAGTACCGGATAGTTGCTTGGTGCGCAGGTCGCCGATGTTATACACTATGCCGTCATCGGCAAGCAGGTCAATATTGCCGTTGCTGTACATGTTCAGCAACAGGCGAGTGTCGTCATCGTAGGCAATAAGCGCTATACCGGCATCGGACATGCCGGTGAGGCGGTTGTAGTACTCCAAAACCTCGTCCTGCAAACCCACAGAGAATAGCGCCCCTTCCGACAATCCATACACTTTGCTGGTAGAGACGGCTATTTGCGTGACATCCTGATACGCGAAATGGAGCGTCCAACTGCCCGTCTTGCCACTATTGAACTGATCATCGAACATCTCTAAGGAAGAATAAGGAGATTCGTCCAAAGCAGACGTTTTCTCATGGTATGAGACGATTCCCTCCGCTGTTCCTATGTAGTATGTCTTGTCGTTTTCATTGATAGCAACGGATAGCACGCAGGTACTGGGCATGGGGTTGTCAGCGGCGGGAAGCAAGTGCATCTCCACGCGGGACCGGTCCGCCGATATGACATAGAGACCTTCCGTCTGAGTGCCTATCCACGCCCGCCCTTGTTGGTCCACCGCGATACTATTGATACGCTCGCCATCGAACAAGTAAGTGCCGTCCTCCAATCGGAAACGCACCCGTTGGCAAGTGTTGCTGTTAATGAAACTGCGAACAGAAGGGATGTAGAAAGGTCCGTTGTCTGTGCCTACCCATATGCCGCCCTCTGCATCCTGTCCGGCGCAATAAATGTATTCAGGCTCCACGGACAGCCCGTTCTGGTCAATGAATACGTGGCGACGGTAACTATGGTCATCGCGTGTGTCAAAGGGAGTGCCGCCGTCATCCAACAGCACCATGCCCGTTTCGTTGCGGCAGGAAGGTATCCATTTGTAGCGGTCTGCTTCGTGGCTGATGATGATTTCACCCGGAGTGTCGAAGAAGACGCGGTTGCCGTCAATAGTTGCATTCATATTGTACCAACTGCCATCGGGCTTGCGAATACATATTAACTCCTCCACCGCACCACTGCAGTTCATCATCCACAGATTGCCGAGGCTGTCAAAAACAGCGCCGTCGGTTCGGGTGTACCAATGGGGCACTTCAGGAGCGGCAGCCTGCAGGCCGGAATTGTCCTGCATCCAGTGGTCCTGAATAATCGTGTCTTTGAAGAGGTACAGTCCTGTGCCGTAACTGGTGACGTAGAACATGTCGGGGGCGTCAGGGCGGACAGCCACATTCATAAAGTCAAAAGCGCGGGCACCTATCTGCGACTGCACATAGTCGTTGGTTATGTGATGCCAGCCGTTGCTGTCAAGGTAAGACACCTGCCCCGGATTCCATGACTGCACCGCCCAGCGCGAGCCGGGAACTACATACAATCTGCCGCCCTGATAGTACATGCGGTAGGGGTTGTTGTCGATTGGCCCGTCGGGTTTGTAACAGGTGGTCGTTCCCAGACTCTGCCGCTCTATACCCTGAGCACCGGCGGCACGCCAAGTGGTGGCACCTTCTGTCACCTGTTGATTCTGTGCTTGTTGCAGTAAGTTGTACAGTTGTCCCGAGCGGGGCAACGGCTGACTGTCCCATACGCGGAAATCCACCATGTTGCTATCCACTACGGCACTGAACAACAGTGAGTCGGTGGCGGCATATATACGGTCTGCATCAAAGAAAATGGTGCGGACATTCTGTTCCGATGCTTCGGGACCTATATAATAGGTGTCGGGCAACTCACGCTTGCCCAAATCGAACGTCATCACGCCAAAAGGCATGCCCAAGTACGCCAAGCCGTTGTGAAAAACAATGGTGTTCGCCTGTTTGGAGTACGTGATGTCCTCCAAGTACAAGTCGCCTACATAAGTAACACCCTGAGCATTCAGGAGGTCGATCTTGCCGTTGCGGTACAGAATAACCAGCGTGGCAGTGGACGTATCGTAGCCGATACAACAGATTCCTGTGGCGTGCAGACCCGAGGACAGGTCCCAAATGGTCATTTGCTCCGAATACTTGTTCACGGAGAACAACGAGCCGTCCGATAATCCGAATACCTCGGTGGGGGTGACGGCTATCTGGTCTACATTGCGGTAAGCGAAATGGCTCTGCCAAGTGGCTGCCTCCACAGCAAGGGCTGCAGAGAGCAGAAAGGCGGTGATATAGGCGGTTAGTTTACGCATGACGGTGTTGTTGTACGGTGTTGTATATGTACCATCCTAAGGCGCCGAGGCTGCATACGATAATCAGGATACTCAGGATGAGCGAGAGCATATCAATGCGCAGCGCATCGGGTACGAACTCCATGCGGAGCACATGCTTGCCGGCGGGAATAGTGGCAGCGCGAAGGGTGTAGTTGACGCGGCCAATGGGCACTTCCTCCTCGTCCACGTACAAGTGCCAGCCCTTGGGGTAATAAATCTCGGAGAACACCGCCACCTTGTCGACATCGGCGATGGAGTTGTACGTCAGACGGTTCGGACGGTACTCGGTCATGGTGATAGTACCACTGCCGGAGGTGCTGGCACATAGCACGTCCTGGAACCGCTTGTCCGCCACTGCCGCATGACGAACATCCAACTGCCGCAGCGCTTCGCTCTCCTCGTCAGGCGTATCCACAAAGCGGACTTGATCCACGAACCACGCATTGCCGCAGGCATCCGGATTGAGGTGAACCTGTCCGTCGCGGGTGATGATATACTTCGTGTTCAGCATGTTCATCACGTTCCAGTTGTTGCGGCTGATGTGTGCGTCTATCAAGTCCTGGTAGCGGCGCAACTTGGCGGCATGATAGCCTCCAATGGACTTCAGACGGTAACTGGTCCGCGCGTCATTGAAGGTGTTGGCGGCAAGGTTGAATACGCGGTAGTCGGGCGACTTGTCCTGCAATATCTGTTTCTCCCACGGCTGTTCGGCAAAGGCGCGGCTATCGTCCTTGGCAGATACAAAACTGTCTGCACCAAAGAAACGCCGGTCCACCGGCACCATGTCTGCAAGAATAAGTACAGCCAGACCGGCGGCGAAAAGAATGGGTTTCCTCGTGGACGTTTGTTTCTCTTTTGTCCATGCAAACCACAGCGTCAGTGCGGCTGCCAGCATGATGAACAGCAGACTGCGCCAAGCGTCTGAACGCATCATGGCATGGCGTTGGTCGAGGATAGCATCGTAGATAGGTTGTCCCACCTGTCCTTTCCATTGTGCATCGTAGGAAGAGGTGACGTCAAATCCGCCGCCGAACAAAGCAACAAACAGGCAGATGACCCCCGTGATGCCTGCGGCAATAAGGATGGCTCTTTTGTGCCACAGGGCGCGCTGTGTGTCAGGCGCTGGCTCCGCCAACTTCATTACTCCAAGGAAAGCGAGCAGCGGCATGGTGATTTCCGCCACCACAAGGATGGACTCCACGGTGCGGAACTTGTTGTACATAGGGAAATAGTTGTAGAACAACTCTGTAAAGCCCATCAGGTTGCGCCCCCACGCAAGCAGGAAAGAGAAGATAGTGGCGACCAGTAGCGCCCATTTGTAGGGTCCGGGCACAATGAGCAGCCCCAGCACGAACAGGAAACAGATTACCGCCCCCACATACACGGCTCCGCTGGTGAACGCCTTCTCGCCCCAATAGGTAGGTGCATGGGCGCAGAAAGAGCGGGCTTGCCCCGCCGGCACGCCCAATCGTTTCAGGTCGCGCTCCAGAGGACTGTCTTTGCCCAGGTCGTAGCCGCTGGCTCCGCCCATGTAGTTGGGGATGAGCAGCGTGAGCGTCTCCGCCTTGCCGTAACTCCACGCTGTGGCATAGTCGATGTCCAGTCCCGTAGGCTTGGCGGCTTCGTCAGATACTCTCAGTTCGGAGTGTCCGCCGCGCATGGTCTCGGCAAGGTACTCTTTGTTCATCTGCCACCACGACCAGCGGGTTCCCAGCAGCAAGACAGCACAGGCCGCCAGCACGCCCAGTCCTATACCGAGGTCTTTCCAACGCTTCTCGCGGATATGGATATACAGTTCGGCAATGCCCATCACGCCAAGCAGCATGACCACATAGTACGTCATTTGCGGGTGCAGCGTCACGCCCACCAGTCCGTAAATCAGGAACAGCGGCGCTCCCAACAGATAGCGCTTGCGGAAGATGGCGTAGAAACCGCCTATCATCGGCGCCAGGCAGCCAATTGCGGATGCTTTGGTCATGTGTCCCGCCGGAATAATCAGGCAGAAATAACTGCTCAGCGTCAGTGCCAATGCACCGGCTATACTCAGCCACGGGCTGACCCCAAAGCACAGCAACATGAGGAAGAAGCCGATGCCGTAACCCACCAACAGCCCCACTGCAGCATAGTCGCCGCGGAAGCCCAAGTGGACTACGTTTTCCATGAATGCACGCACCTTGCCTGCGGGGGTGTTCCCCGTAATCTGGTACGTGGGCATGCCTCCGAACATCGAGTTGGTCCAATACGTCGTCTCTCCTGTCTCTTTCAGGTACTCCTGCGCTTCATGTGCGGCTCCTTTCCAGTTGTTTACATCTCCGGCTTGCAGTACCTTGCCGTCCAGCAGAGGCGAGCAATACAACAACGCCAATGCCACAAACACTACCAGCGCCAACATATAGGGCACCACCTCACGCCATTTGTTTTCTTTCTTGTTCATATCTGACTTTACTCCTGTCTTAGTTTATCTTGACTTATTTTATATGATTGGTGATATTTGCACTTGGTCATACAACCTTTGCGCCTGCAAAGGTAATGCTTTTTTCTGACATATCCAAACAATCTACAAGAAAAATCTCTTTTTTTTCAAATTGTGCTATTCTTTCGGCAAAAAAAACGCCAAAACTCCCCTCCCGCCCCCTCAAATTTCCCCGTTTTTTCGCACCTCATCTTCTCCAAAAAACAAGAATTTCCCCTCAAAATTTCCCGCTTTTTTCGTCTCTCACTTTTTCACACCAAACTCGAAATAGAGTAATACCATTGTAATACCATTGTAATACCATTCTAATACCATTCTAATACCATTCTCGTTCCACCTCCACTACAAAAAAACGCCATTTTTTCATTTTTTTCGTAAAATACTTGCATATGTCAAAAAAAAGCAGTAATTTTGCAACCTAAAACGTAAAAGAAGCAAATATAATGTCACTACAATGCGGTATAGTTGGCTTGCCCAATGTTGGCAAGTCCACCTTGTTTAATTGTCTGAGCAATGCGAAGGCTCAGTCTGCTAATTTCCCTTTCTGTACGATAGAACCCAATGTGGGCGTTATCACGGTACCGGACGAGCGTCTGAACAAATTGGGAGAACTGTGCAAGCCGGTGCGTGGCGTCATACCCACCACTGTGGAGATTGTCGATATTGCCGGCTTGGTGAAAGGGGCGAGCAAAGGTGAAGGACTGGGCAACAAGTTCCTCGCCAACATTCGGGAAACGGACGCCATCATCCACGTGTTGCGCTGTTTCGATGACGACAACGTGGTGCATGTTGACGGTTCTGTTGACCCCGTTCGAGACAAAGAAGTTATTGATGCAGAGTTGCAACTGAAAGACCTGGAAACAGTAGATGCACGTATCCAACGCATCGAGAAACAGGTTCGTGTTGGCGGCGACAAGCAGGCCAAAGCGGCACTGGAACTGTATCTCCGGTACAAGCAGGCGCTGGAACAGGGCAAGTCGGCTCGGGTCGTTACCCCTGAAAACAAAGAAGAAGAACTGGCGGCGCACGAACTATTCCTCCTCACCAACAAACCTGTTCTGTATGTGTGCAACGTCGATGAAAACTCGGCAGTCAGCGGCAATCAGTATGTGGATGCCGTGAAGAAAGTGGCGGCGGAGGAAGGAGCGGAAGTGCTGGTGGTTGCTGCTAAAATCGAAAGCGAGATTGCCGAACTGGAGACCTACGAAGAGCGCCAGATGTTCTTGGAAGAGATTGGATTACAGGAAAGCGGTGTCAACCGGCTTATCAAGGCGGCATATCGGCTGCTGCGCCTGCGCACATTCCTCACTGCCGGCAGCGATGAAGTGAGGGCATGGACCTTCCGCGAAGGCATGAAAGCCCCCCAATGTGCTGGAGTGATTCACACCGATTTTGAACGCGGGTTCATTCGTGCCGAAGTTATCAAGTACGAGGACTATATTGCCCTCGGGGGCGAAGCCGCATGCCGCGCTGCCGGAAAACTCGCGGTGGAGGGGAAAGACTACTTGGTGCAGGACGGCGACATCATGCACTTCTTGTTTAACGTGTAATGGCTATATAACTTAGTCCCTTGGTACTTGGTACTTAGTCCCTTGGTACTTGGTGTAATTGCTACAATATATATTTTTGATATAGTATGTTTGATTTTATCAACTCTTGGTTGGATTATGGTTGGGTGCTGATAGCACTCCTTATTGTTGGTTTTGTGCTGTTGGTGAAAGGTGCCGACTGGTTGGTGGATGGTGCCTCTTCCATGGCGAAACGTTTCGGCATATCCGATCTGGTGATTGGACTCACCGTTGTGGCGTTCGGCACTTCCATGCCCGAATTTGTGGTAAACATGGTATCAGTGTCAGAGGGCTCTACCGATTTGGCCATCACCAATATCCTCGGCTCGAACATTATCAATACGTTTGTCATCCTCGGACTGACCGCACTGGTCTATCCTGTTGCTTCGCAGAAACGCTCGCGCGACTTTGATATCCCCATGAGCATCATTGCTGCGGTGCTGGTCTTTGCACTGGTGGCGGTACAGTCACCTTTTGGAGAACAGGAACAGGGTATCACGCGGATTGGAGGAGTCGTATTGTTAATCATGTTTGCATATTTTCTTTTCAATACCTTCCGCCACGCCAAAGACCACCCCGATGAAACAGAGGCGGAGCAGGTGCAGGTGCTCTCCGTGGGGAAAGCCGTTGCACTCATCTTAGTCGGGTTGATTGGCTTGGTCTTGGGCGGCGAAATGATAGTAAAAAGTGCGGTACGTATTGCCACCGATTGCGGCGTTTCTGAGGCAATTATCGGCTTGACGATTGTCGCTCTGGGCACCTCTCTGCCCGAGTTGGCCACGTCCGTCATGGCGGCTTTCAAACATAATTGCGACATCGCGCTGGGTAACGTCATCGGCTCCAATATCTTCAACGTTTTCTTTGTGTTGGGGACCAGCGCCGTCATACGTCCCTTACCCGCTTACGAGGGTATCGTCATGGACGCGTGGATGGCGGCTATCGGCAGTATGCTCGTCTGGCTTTTTGTCAAGACCAACAAAGAACGAGAAGTCAAACGATGGGGGGGCGCTGCACTCCTCATCCTGTATGCCGGCTATCTGACTTACCGCCTCGCACAATTATAGGTTTTGCACTCTCCGGCATTCGTGTTGGTGAACGGCTCATCCAGCATTCGTGTTGGTGTAAATATGGTTCAGTTATATGGCAATTATACGTTAAACAATTTAATCACGCAGAGCGATTGTACGCACAGCGCACAAAATGCTCGTATACCTTGCGGGTAAAGAAGCAGATCGTACCCCTCATGGGTAAAGAAGCACAGCGTAGTAAAGAACTTAACCGTGTCGGAAGTAATGTCTGCACTAGCCCGCAGGGCGCTGCACTCCTGCACTCCTGTAACTCCTGCACTCCTATCACTCAAACCACCTCAAACTAATTCCATTTTTCCCCCATAAAAACACGAAAAACGCCGGAAACGCAAAAAAGTTTGCATTTTTCTCGCTCTTTATTTGGTTATATCAAAAAAAAGTTGTAACTTTGCAGGCTTTTTTCGGTGCGCGCCCGCGTGTGTATGTGCTATGCTGCCGTGAGTGAACGCCTGAGGAGCACAAGTTAGTAATAAGTAATAAAAATCAATAATTATAGTAAACATGCAAAACAAAGGACTTATTAGAATTTTGGCGGTGTGCCTTGCATTGGTATGCGCCTTCTACCTCTCCTTCAGTTTCGTGACTCGCCACTACGACAAGAAAGCTGCCGAGTACGCTCAAGGTGAGAAGGCAAAGGAGTACGTTTATTTGGACTCCATCGCAAGTCAGAAAGTGTGGTTCGGGTACACCCTCAAAGAGTGCCGTGAGAAGGAAATCAACCTCGGCCTCGACTTGAAGGGCGGTATGAACGTAACAATGGAAGTGAGTGTTCCCGACATCTTGAACGCGCTTTCCGGTTACAACACCAGTGAGAACTTTACCAAAGCAATGGCGGCTGCCAAGGACAAACAGAAAAACAGCCAGACCGATTTCGTCACCCTGTTTGTTGAGTCGTATAAGGAACTCGACCCCAACGCACAGTTGGCTTCGGTGTTCTCGACCTTCGAGTTCAAGGACAAAGTGTCGCTCAACTCGACCAATGCAGAGGTGGAGAAAGTGCTTCGCGAAGAAGTGGACGGCGCCATCAACAACTCGTTCAACGTACTCCGTACCCGTATCGACCGTTTCGGTGTTGTTCAGCCCAATATCCAACGTCTGGACCAGCCGGGTCGTATTCTTATCGAATTGCCGGGTGTAAAAGAGCCCGAGCGTGTCCGTAAGTTGCTGCAGGGTACTGCCAACCTCGAGTTCTGGGAGACCTACGAGTGCTCGGAGGTACTGCCGTGGCTCAATCAGATTGATGCCGAGTGGGCAAAGATGAGTGCCGTGGACGCCCCCGCAGAGGAGGCAGAGCAAGTGGCGGAAACCGCTGAAGTGGAGGCTGCCAATGCCGTGGATTCGCTCATGGCAAACATGGACGCACCCGCTGCCGACTCACTCGCCGACAATAGTGCCAACATAGAGGCGTACAAGAAGGCGCACCCCCTCTTCTATATTCTCAATCCGTCGGTTAACCAGGCGGGCCAGGCTTACCGCGGACCTGTCGTAGGTACCGTACACTACACCGACACCGCCAAGGTGAACGAGATACTCCGTTCGGCAGTGGCTCAACAGGTGCTGCCCCGCACTATCCGTTTCTATTGGACGGTGAAGGCAGTTGACCAGGCTGAGTCTCTCTACCAACTGGTGGCACTGAAGGCACAGCGTGACGGGCGCGCTTCGTTGGAGGGTGACGTGATCACCGACGCCAATGCCGACTTCTCGCAGATGTCTGCCTACGCCAATGTGTCCATGGAGATGAACGCAGAGGGTGCCAAGGCATGGGCGCGCATCACGAAAGAGAACGTAGGCAAGTCCATCGCCATCGTACTGGACGGCTTCGTATATTCTTTCCCGACCGTACAAAACGAGATTCAAGGCGGTCGCAGCCAGATTACCGGTAACTTCACCGTTGAGGAGGCAAAAGACCTTGCCAACACCCTCAAGTCTGGTAAAATGCCGGCTCCTGCACGCATCATCCAAGAGGATATCGTAGGTCCTTCGCTGGGTCAGGAGTCCATCAACGCAGGTCTGATTTCGTTCGCCATTGCGTTCGTACTGGTACTGCTGTACATGATTTTCTACTACGGTTTGGTTCCGGGTCTGATTGCCGACGCTGCACTTATCTGCAACGTGTTCCTCTTGATGGGAATCCTGGCATCTTTCGGCTCCGTACTGACTTTGCCGGGTATCGCAGGTATCGTGCTGACTATGGGTACTGCTGTGGATGCGAACGTACTTATCTTCGAGCGCATCCGTGAGGAAATGAAAGCCGGCAAGAACATGCGCAAGGCAGTGGAGGACGGCTACAAGGGCGCCATCTCTGCCATCGTGGATGCCAACGTCACCTCCTTGCTGACGGGTATTGTGCTGGCAATCTTCGGTACCGGTCCCATCAAGGGCTTCGCCGTAACATA
>CAMOMF010000220.1 GCA_946619625.1 uncultured Bacteroidales bacterium | reverse complement strand
TAATCAACGCCCGCGGCTGCGCCGGTATAACGTACGCCGGGCTGGTCGTGGTTCTCGATGCGGATGACATCCTTGGGGTGGATGGCCATCACTTCCGCAGTAGTGGCCTCTATTCCGTTGATGCGTAGTTGCACATCGTCGTTGGACAGCGTCTTGACGGTGTTGTCCGCTTGGTTGACCACGATGCGCGGAATCTGCAGGTTCTGCAGCAACGATACTCCGTCCGAGGAGGCCTTGCGCTGCTCGCGGTTAGGCAGAAGCACTTGTTTGTCCACTTTTTGAATAACGTTCTTGCTCTCAACAGTCACTTCCTGAAGCACGAAATCGGAAGCGTTAACTTGCAAGGTGTCGTTGTTTTGAGCCATGAGGTTCATGGCGATAATCAGTGCAAAAGCACTAAGAATACTCTTTTTCATTGTCGTATAATATGTAGTTTTACTTGTTTGTTTCGCGTTCATAGCGTCATTTCGCCGCATATGTTACCGGTTCGAAATCTGCTGCAAAGGTACTACAAAAAGTGTATTATATCCAAATTTCCGGGTTTATATTTTTGAGGAAGAAACCCAGCAAAACAGGGCATTTGCGAAGAAAAAGTTTATATCCGCGATTTTTGTGTTTATATTATTTGGTCATGTCAAAAAAAAGTAGTACCTTTGTGCCCGAAATCGATCAAAAAGATGAAGAAACAGGTACTATATTTAGCATTAGTGTTGTTGCTCGCGGGTTGTATTTCGCGCGATGTGCAACGGGTGGAAATGGCGGAGTCATTGCTGTACAGTAATCGTGACTCGGCAGAATTGCTGCTTCGGCAGGTGGAGCGTCCCGAACGTTTGGACGAAGCCCATCTGGCCCAATATTGGTTTGTGACCTGTGATTTGCACGCCAACTCGATGCAGTCGCTGTCGGAGGACTCCATGATTTGTTGGGCATCGGGCTACTACCGCAGGCAGTGGGAACAGGAACATGGTGATGCCCGTGCGATGATGTTGACCGGACTGGAGGAAGCGATGTACTACTGGTGGAACGGCAATAAACAGCAAGCACAGGCTGTGATGCAGCGACAGAAAGAGTACGCCGACGAAGTGGCAGAACTGACAGGCGACCATCTGTGGCAGGTAGTTGTGCTGCGCGTGTCGGGCGAGTTGGCTATGCGCGATTATGATTATGAACGGGTGCGTGCGTGCACGGAGACACTCATCGGGCTGGACGACGGCAAAGCCATTCATCTGGACGAAGTGGAGCGCGTGTATAACGCTTTGGCGATTGTATATTTCTCGCTCGGCGAGTACGACAAGATGGAATGGGCCTTTGAAGAAGCTATTGCCAATGCGGCAGACTCGACGTTTATCGTCAATGTGGTGCGGCGCAATTATGCTGATTTGTTGGGTGAGACGGGCCAGACAGACCGCGCCATAACCATACTGGATGAACTGACGGAGCAGTATCGCGAAGCGGACAACTGGCTGCAGGTGGAGAGCCTGTATTCGTTGTCGCGGATGTGGTTAAACAAAGGCAACAAACAGCGCGCAGACCATTATATGCGCGAGGCGGAGGAGTTGTTCAGCCGATATAAGGCGGATTCTGTTCAGTTTGATCCCGCAACCGATGCGGCTTTGCTGGCGCACAGACAGGTGTTGGATTACGCGATGAGCGGGAGGTACAACTTTTTCCCGCTGGTGCAGTACAACAACCGTTGGTCGGAATCGGACTACGTACGCTATCGTGTAGCTGAGGCCAAGGAGCGCTCCATTCGTGACCTGAGCGAGCGCAATCTGTACCTGACAATCAGCAGACAGCGACTGGTGATAGTATTGGTGTTGTCGGCGTTTTTGGCGCTCGGGTTGCTGTTCCTGTTTTTGTACTTGTACAACCGCCGCAAGCGCTTGCTGATGCAGAAAGAAGAGGAAGTGGAGACGTTGCGCAACATGTTGAATAACAGCAACTCTTCGAATCCGGAAAACGTGCAGCAACTGATGTTGAGACAGCTGGGCTTGATAAAGACTATCGCAGGCTCGCCTACCGAAGCCAATCAGCAACTGTTGGCACAACTGACCTCCATGGATGAGAACAAGGCTTCGTCTCTGATGGACTGGACAAGCATCTACCGCACCATAGATATGGCCTACGACGGCTTCCATAAACGTGTGGTGGGAAAATACGGCGAGGTGCTCAACGAAAAAGAAATCCAGCTCTGCTGTTTGCTCAAAGCTGGATTCTCGACCAAAGAAATCAATATGCTCACCCGCCAAAGTCTCCAGACAATCTATCAGCGCAAGACCCAAGTCCGTCAGAAACTCGGTCTGGCAGAGGGTGAGGACATCATAACGGCGATAAAATAAGGGCGAGGCACTTAAAGCGATATCAACAAACCGACCCACTGCCAGATGTTCAGCCTTTCGCCGAAGAGCAACAGTGCTCCCACGAGCGTCCACATCGGGCGAGTAGCTTGCATGGGGCTAACGACAGAAATTCTAAACTCTAAATTTTGAACTTTTCACTTTGAACCATGTCAACTCCTTCTTTTGAGAAGGAGGGAATGGTCATCAATGCGCGGTAGAAAGCGTCAGCGGATAGGGGAGACAGCGCCATGGTGCGTGACTTATAGTTGTATATGGTGTTGAGGCTGTAGTCGAGGATGTCTGCGATGATTTCATTTTGACCAATTCCGAGCCTGATAAGTGCAAAGATTCGCAGTTGAGTGTTGAGCAGTTCGCCTTCTTTGAGGGTGATGCGGTTTTGGGGGAGTAGCAGATTATTGAAGTCGTGTACAAAGGTGGGGTAGAGGCTGAGCAGCAGCGTGTCCATCTGTCTTCCGAAGGCTATTCGTTGCAAACGTGCGTCTGCTTTTTTTGGTATGGTCAGTAGTCTGTTCCACTGTCGATTGACGGCATTTTCCTTCACATCTTGCTGGTATTGGGCTATCGTGCTCAGGTACTGCGAATGGCCGACGAGCAAGGTGCCCAGCAATTCTTCTTTGAGTTTGTTTGCCTCCACCAGATGCTCATTCATCTGATGGATGGTGTGCCGTGCCGCATGTATGGCTTTGTTCTTGCGCGCCAACACAATGATCCCGACTATTCCGGCACAGAAAAGCAGTGCGACTACCCCCAGCAATGACCACGCGAAATGCTGTTGTTGCTTCAGTTGCTCCATCCATTGTTCCTCTATGATAGGCAGACTTTGGGCAATGCTCACCTGTCGGTAACGCGCGTTGTATTGCTGTGCGTCATGCATGGCGATATGTATATACCTATTTGCCAACTCTGTCTCGCCTTCTTTGAAGAGCAATTCGGCAATAGTACGCATTGCGACGGTCTCAAAGGTGGAGGATCGAATGTCGCAAATAGCGGCTTCTACCGACCAGCGTAAAGCGGCATGATTGTCACCGGATAAACGGTAGAGGTGTGCTAATGTGCTGGCGTAAATAGCGCGGTGGTGTAGAGAGGGTGGGGTGGCACGCAACGCTGCCTCACACCGCTCAATGCTTCGGGTGTAGTTTTTCTCCCGCAGGTCCAATATTGCCGAAAGGTAGTGGAATTGCGCCGTATCGCGAGCCGATGTTCGTTTGAGCAGTATTTCTGCAGATTGGTTACCAAGACGATTATATTTCTCTCCTATTTCCCCTCCGGCATTATCCGCCATGTCCCACATCAGTCTCGAATATATGGCGAGATAGTCGTCATAGAGTGTGGAGTCCGTGCCACTCCATCGGTCCAACAGGTCTGATGCTTCTTTGAAAAGTCCGCCCGAGTGAAAAACAAAAGCACGACACAGGTCCACCTCTGACAGTTGCGCTTGTGTGGCTTCTTTTTCCATAAAACGAACAAAAATGAGTGCAGTATCGTAGTTGTACGATTTATATTCTTCGTATAATTCTTTGTAGATACGATACGGCTCATTTTCCGTAATAGCAGTGCGGTATAAACTATCGATTCGAGCACGTTTGAGCGACTCTATCTGTGGTCTTTCCGACAAGATGGCATCGAGTTCTTGCAATTGCCTTTTTTCGCTGTTAGTCAGTGCGTATGCTCCTACTAATACTTGCGTAAGTGCAAGCAATATGAGTACTCTTAGTTTCATAGGTTTTGCAATTTGGGTGCAAAGTTACAAAAATTATTTGATATGTCAAAATATAAAGCGTAAAAAAGTGTAATTTTACTATATTTTATCTATATTATTTGCCCAAGTGGAATAATTGAAGTAATTTTGCAGAAAAATTTACGACTATGATGAAACGATTTGTTTTTTTATCTCTGTTTTGCTCAGTGCTTTGGGCATGTTCCCGAGAAGACCTCTCCGTCTGTTCGCCTGATGGAAGTTTGTGTGTTAATGTTTGTTTGCAAGAAGACGGGAGTCTTAGTTATTATGTTAAGCGTGCCGGAGTTTTCGTGATCATGCCTTCTGCATTGGGTATTGAAGCAGATGGTATTTCCTTATCGGACAATTTTTCTATTCTTCAAACGGAGAAATCTTCCGTATCTACTCAGTGGGAAACGGTGTGGGGAGAAGAGCGTCTTATCTCGGATGAGCACAACGCGCTTTGTGTACATCTTCGTCATGCGAGCGGTGCTCTTTTGGACGTGTGCTTGCGCGTATATAATGATGGTGTTGCTCTTCGTTACAGTTTTCCCAAGCAGCAACAGGAGCAGTGGGTCATTACCGATGAGTTGACTGAATATCATTTTGCCTCAGAGCCTCAGGTGTGGTCTATCCCATGGCGGACGGAGTACTATGAAGGTTTATGGCAAAAGAGGCCGCTCCTCAGCGTGGCGGATACACTGTGCTCTCCGCTCACTTTTGAGTTGGAAGACGGCTCATATGCTTTTCTGCACGAGGCCGCTCTTACGGACTATCCCGCTCAAAATTTCTTTGTTGAGGACGGGGTTCTTCGTACCTATCTTACACCCTGGCTCAGTGAGATGAAGGAGCGCAGGACAAGCGCCGGAGAGAGTGTTAAAGCTTATAAAGAAGCGCCCTTCAGTACGCCGTGGCGTTTCATAGTACTGACGCCGACGCTCTCGGAACTGGTGGCTTCTCGTATCATGCTGAACTTGAACGAGCCTTGTGCCATAGAAGATACAGAGTGGATTCGTCCGCAGAAGTTTCTGGGCATATGGTGGGGGATGCACATCAAGACGATGACGTGGGAAGCAGGTCCTAAGCATGGTGCTACTACGGAGAACATGGAGCGTTATCTTCGTTTTGCCAAGGAGCACGGCATAGATGCAGTGCTTGCAGAGGGTTGGAATTTGGGCTGGGAAGATTGGAAGCATTTTGATTTCACCACCCCATATCCGGACTGGGACATGGACTACTTGAGCCACTTGAGTGACAGCCTCGGCGTGGCTATTGTAGGACACAATGAGACAGGGGGTAATGCGGCATCCTATGAGCAAGATCTCGATAGCATCTATCGTTACCATGCCGCGCATGGGATTCATACCATTAAAACAGGTTATGTGGCTCCCATTATCAGAACGACAGACGGTTTGCAGTGGAATAAAGGCCAGTCCGGGGTTCGTCATTACCGCAAGGTGATAGAGACAGCGGCAAAGTATCATATTATGATAGACAATCACGAGCCGGTAATGCCTACAGGATTGCAGCGCACGTATCCGAACTTGCTCACTCAAGAAGGTGTTCGCGGGCAGGAGTGGAATGCGTGGAGCAATGATGGTGGTAGTCCGTGCGAGCATGTGACTGTTCTTCCTTATACCCGTATTCTGGCAGGGCCGGTAGATTACACTCCGGGCGTATTCCATTTTGAGAACCCGATTATTCCCACTACGCGTGTACATGCTACGCTTATGAACCAATTGGGTTTGTTTGTATGTTTCTACTCACCTCTGCAAATGGCGTGTGACCTTCCGGAGCATTACATGGAGCACCCCGATGCTTTTCGCTTTGTAGAGCACGTGCCATGTGATTGGGAGCGATCAGTCCTCGTAGATGGCGCAATTGGAGATCTGTGCGTCTATGCTCGTCAAGGTCGCGGCACGGAGGACTGGTACGTGGGAGGTATTACTGATGAAGAGGAGCGTGAAGCCATCGTGCCGCTCTCGATGCTGGTGCCGGGAAAATCTTATCACATGACTCTTTACCGAGACGCAGAGGATGCCGACTGGAGCACGCGCCCGTATGCATATGTCATAGAGGAGATGGAGGTGTCTTGTGCGGACACGCTCCGTGTACGGATGGCTTCGGGAGGCGGTTTTGCGGCAGAAATTCACCCTATAGAATAATCAACTAATCAACATACACACATGAAACGAAGAATTCTCATCCTTCCACTCCTTTGGCTTAGTGCCTTGGTCTGTGCACAGCCTCGCGTCTTCCGAGGAGTGGTTACCGACACCGGCGGTGAAACGCTAATCGGTGCTTCCGTGCTCGTAGAGGGCACGACCAACGGAACAATCACCGACTTCGATGGTCAGTTCGAGATTACTTGTGAAGAGGGAGCACCGCTTGTTTTCTCTTACATGGGGTATCAGTCGCAAACTCTGCCCGCATCGCAGAACATGAAAGTGCAACTTTCCGAAGATTCCGAGCAACTGGAAGAAGTCGTAGTTATCGGCTATGGTAGTCTCAGTAAGAAAGAGGTGTCCAGTTCTATTGTTCAGATTGATAGTAAGAGTTTTGTGAAAGGGCCGATGAACAATCCGATGGAAATGCTCAACGGTAAGGTGGCAGGTTTGACTGTGAACAGCACCTCTGCTGCGGATCCTAATGCCTCTTCTTCGTTGCAGATTCGCGGCGCAGGCTCTCTGAGTGGTAGCAACGAACCTCTTTATGTGATTGATGGTATTGCGGGCGGTGATATCCGTAATCTCAGTTCGCAAGACATCGAATCCATCACCGTGCTCAAGGACGCTGCTTCTGCGGCTATTTACGGTACTCGTGGCGCCAATGGTGTCGTGCTTATTACTACGAAGAAAGGTTCGTCCGAACAAGGCAGGGTCAGTGTGACATACGATTCTTATTTTGGAGCCAATGTGGCTAAACCGCATATGGCTGTATTGTCTGCTGATGAGTTCCGTCGCTCCCGTCGTGGCACGGACTATGGCTATAATACCGATTGGTATGGTGCCATCACGCGTCCTGCGGCGTACGACATCAACCAGTACGTGAACGTGGCTACTTCCGTGAAGGGAGGTAGCTATAGTGCATCTCTCAACTACAAAGATGCAACGGGTCTTGACATCGTCAGCGGTCGTCGCGAGTACGGAGGCCGATTTGCTATGGAGCAGAAGATTCTGAAAGACTATCTCACTATTTCTGCCAGTTTGGCGGGGCGTCGTGTGGACGAGAAATGGGGCGATAACAGTCAGGTGGATAATGCTTTGAGCATGAATCCCACCATGCCTATCTATAATGAGGACGGGTCGTACTACCAGCCGACGGGTACCACCGGAGCGACCAACCCCGTGACCCGCCTGCTTGAGACGGCGTCCAATGGTCAGCGCTTGTATGTGCTCGCCAATGTGGGGCTCAAGGTGAAACTCTATTCCGATGAGCATCATGGTCTGAACACCTCCGTTGCCTACTCGTTGGACTACAACGACCTCAAGTCCAACACGTATGCTTCCTCTCTTTCGAACGAGAGCTATTGGGGTGGTTACAAAGGCCGTGCTAACATCAATTATCAGAAGAATCAGACCCACCACCTTGATTGGTTGATCAACTATGATTTTCAGATGGATGATCATACCTTGCGCGTTGTGGCCGGAACTTCTTGGGAGCAACACACGTGGGAACAAGCAGGTGCTGAAAACCGTGACTTCACTTTCGACAACATGCTCTGGAACAATTTGGCTTCGGGCAGTTGGTTGGCGCAAGGTCTCGCCAGCATGTGGTCCGGTAAGACCCAAAACTCGCTGTTAGGTTTCTTCGGGCGCGTCAATTACAATTGGCGGGACATGCTTTTTGTGAGTGCGAGTATCCGTCGTGAGGCGAGTACGAAGTTCGGCTCGAAGAGTCGCTGGGGTAATTTTCCCTCAGCCAGTATAGCATGGGAGATGACGTCTGCGGACTTCATGGAGCCGGTAAAAGGTGTAGTGAAGAGTCTTAAGCCTCGTTTCTCCTATGGTCAGACAGGTCGTGAACCCAATGATGCATATCAGTCTCTTGCCACCTATTCTCCTCGTCACCAGTATTTTATGGACGGTGAGTGGGTTGTGGGCTATGCTTCTTCCTCCAACGCTAATCCTTTGCTGAGTTGGGAGAAGTCGGAGAGCTATAATATCGGTGTGGATTTCGATTTATGGAATCGTCTTCGCGGAAGTATTGAGTACTATATTCGTCGTTCACCGGATTTGCTCTACCAATATACAGCGCCTCAACCTCCGTATGTGCATCCCTCTATTTTGGTCAATGTGGGCACTACAACGAATCGTGGCGTGGAACTGAGTTTGAGCGGTGACATTATTCGTGGCAAGAATTTTGATTGGACGATGGGAGTCAATTATGCCTACGGTCGCACGTATCTGACCAAATTGTCCAACGATGTGTATCAGGCGGCTTATCTCGACCTCTACTTGAAGCCCGGTGTGGGTACTTCGGAGTATTTCTTCCGTGTAGAGGAAGGAAGTGAGATTGGTCAGTTCTACGGCTATGAGTTTGCCGGGATTGACCAAAGCGGCAACATGCTCGTTTATGACAAAGAGCACAACGCCCAGCCCGTGGGTTCAGCCGACCCGTCGTGGAAGCGGAACATAGGGAACGGTGCGCCTCGTCATACGCTGAGTTGGACGAACAGTTTTGAGTTCTATAATTTTGATTTGTCCATTCTCTTCACCGGTGCTTTCGACTACGATATTTTCAACATGCGCAAGTATGGCATGGGTCTGGTGGGTTGCGGAAGCGACAATGTGCTGCGTACAGCCTACACAACGGATAAATATGTGAAGACGGGCGGCGGCGTTATTACCAACTATTTCCTCGAGGATGGTTCGTACTTCAAGCTCGATAACATCACGTTGGGGTACAATTGGCGTTGGCAAGACAAAGTGGTGGATGGTCTGCGCTTATATGTGACAGCGAAGAATATTGTCACCATGACGCGTTACTCCGGCAACGACCCCAGTATTGTCACAGTGACTGGTATAACGCCAGGTGTGGACGTATCTTCCGCCTATCCTACGGCTACGCAACTTTGTTTAGGTGTAACTCTCAATTTGCATTAACATCATGAAAACAATATTGAATAAAATCTCATTATCACTCCTTCTGTTGTCAGTACTCTTTTTGGCGGGTTGCAACATGGAAGAGCAAGTGTTTGACCGTATTGATGCTAAGGTTTATTACCAGAACGAAGCATCCGTAAAAGGCGCCGTGGCAGCTATCTACGGCAATGCCGCGATGAGCTATCTTGAGTACTTCTGGTACCTCAATGAATTCAGTGCCGACCAGATTGTTTGGCGTGTGTGGAATGGCGGTCTTTGGGGGTATGATGAAGGTGAGAAAACAGTCCTTTCTACGCACACATGGACCGCAGAGTCGAAGATAATCCGCTCTACGTGGGAAACGGCATGGTCCACCATCGGGCTGTGTAATACGCTTATCAGCGACCTGAGCAAACTTGATGCAAAAGACCTCGATATGACCAACGAAAAACTGCAGAGTTATATTGCAGAAGTGCGGACGCTCCGTGCTTGGGCGTACTACAACTGCTTCGAGTTGTGGGGCGGTGCAATTCCTCTCTATACGGAGGACGATGGTACTATCCCCGGCTCGGCAGACGAGGATTTCGGGAAGGGGTGCGAGATAGTGTATAACTTCATCTGCTCCGAACTGGACGATTGCTACGCAAATCTGCCCAAAGAAGACGGCTCTCATGCAACACGTAACCGTATGAACCAAGCCGTGAACCGTATTATCCGTATGCGTATGCTACTCAACTCGGAAGTGTTCACGGGCACGCCTCGCTTCACCGAATGCGCTACTTTGGCGCAGCAACTGCTCAATGGCGACTACGGAACCTATGACCTTGCCTCAGACTACCGCGACATCTACCATGTCACCAACACGTCTTGTCCCGAAGTGGTGATGGCATTTTCTATGGAGAACGGGCAACTCAACGCGGGCTGGATGCGCGACATGCCATTCCTCGCCTATACCTATTCCGAATATTTCTCCTTCACGTCCACGCAGAGCGCTTGGAACTGCTGCTGTCTTGCTCCGTCTTACGACAACTCCGGTATCGTTAACTCCACTTACGGCTACTCTGAAGGTGCCAAATGTTTCCTTGATCCTCCCTACAATGACCGTTTAGGTGCTGTCTATGAGCGCTTCAACGACAAGGATATCCGCAAAGGCAACTACAAATGGGAGAACGGCAACTACTCGGGCATTTTCCTGCGCGGTCTGATGAAAGCTAATTGGGGTTCGGGCGATGTCCTCAAAGCGGATGCCGATCGCGATGGCCAAGACCTCTACTATGCAGACCAGGTGGGACAGTTTGAAGGCGCTACATCCATCGGTCGTGCACTTGAACCCGTTATGTCACCGCGTTGGGGCGAGACCAACTCCGGTGTGCGCTTGGTGCGTTATCCTATCTATCCCGAGAGCGAAGGTAAGGATTTTCAAGACATCGACGATGTGGAGTTCCGTTGGGCAGAGGTGTATTATACGCTTGCGGAGTGCAAACTTCGAGCAGGCGATGTAGGCGCAGCAGAAGACCTGGTTTTCCAAGTGCGGAAACGCTATTTTGCCAATCCCAACGATGCGAAGGCATATGGGCGTATTGCCATCAGTGACCCGCAGGCGTGGATGCTGGACCAGTGGGGACAGGAGTTTCTGTGTGAAGGGCGTCGCCGCCGTACTGATCTGCGCCGCTTTGATAAGTTTACGCAGGGACAGTGGTGGTTCTTTGGCCGTGCTACTGACGATGGAGTGGCCTATCCGGCTAAGCGTGACCGTAAGTATGAGTGGTTTCCGCTACCGGCTTCTGCGCTTAGTGTAAACCCCGGACTGAAACAAAATCCTAACTATTAATGAAGAGTCTTATGAAAACATATATCAATCTATGCGTGTGCACGCTTTGTGCAGCACTAATCCTCGCGGGGTGTGGGCGACAAGAGTTGGTCTTCGACCACGAGAAGACGCAGTTCGAACCCATGGGCAATGCTATCCTTGTCGAACTGATAGCCCCTGTCGGAACGGCAGTAGATGAAGAGATCTATATCTTTGGCGCGTTTAACGGCTTGGATGAAAAATCTGCCGTGGGCAAACTGGCATGGCAGATGGAGAAAGCCGCTAATTCCGACAACAAATGGGGAATCTATCTCTTCCCCTCTGATTTCCAAAACGGCAAAACCCTTGCTGACGGATTCTCCTTCGTGAGCAAGAAAAGCGGTGGAGAGCGTGACATCAAGGGAAACCCCGTAGTGCATCTTCTCGATGCGGCTGTGGGAACGGCTTACAATGTATGGGCAGATCGTTGGGCGGCTTACTTCAGTGGCAGCGAGACCATCGTCCACAATGGCCCCGTTATCTACGTACAGGACGAAAGCGGCTTTGCTCAACTGACACTTTATATGTACGGCGATGTGAACGATCTTGGCGGCAGTTGGCCGGGTAAGAGCATCACGGGCTACGAGACGATCAACGGAATAGAACTTGCCTATTTTGATATGGGCGAGGGTAATGAGGGTCTGAGTGAAACGCTTATCTTCTCCGACAATGGTTCCGACCAATTAGCGGATTTTGGTCCCGTTACACTCAGCAGTGAGCCAATCTACCTGCATATCACGGCAGATGGCAAGGTGGAAACGCTCAATATGGACGGCGTGGTAGGACACGACGGCGCTGTGGTGTATGTCCTGGATGGCATGGATTGGGGATTCAGTACCACCCTTTACATGTGGGGCGATGTCAATGACCTCAACGGCGGTTGGCCGGGGATGAGTGTCACCGGTACACAAGTCTTTGGCGAGTACACCTATCTCTACTTCGATATGGGAGCTGCTAACGAGGGCCTGACCGAGCACCTTATCTTCTCCAATGAAGGTAAAAACCAATTATCGGACTACGATGACTACAAGATTGGAGAGGACATCTATCTCTATATCTCCGCATCGGGCGTACAGGTTATTGCCGACCCCGAGAACCCGGGCGAGGTGGAGTGGTTCAATCCACAAGCAACGCCCAAAGAACCCGCAACTATTGACATCTGGTTCTATGAGGCCACCGACTCTCTCAAACTCCTTTCTGACTCTGTTTCCGGCGATTCTATTATACCCCTTTATGTATATTGTTGGGGTAGCAACGAGGCGTTTGGCGCATGGCCCGGTACGCAGCTTGACGGCATGGATGAATACAGTATTCTCGGCCTGCCTCTCAAGCATACCCGCATCGAAGGCTTTGTGGGGGATGAGTACAACCTCATTATCAATAACAATGCGGGCAAACAATTGCCTGATTATCAGGTCGCGGCTTCGGAATCGGAGAACGAGTACTATCTCAAAATCTCTGACACTGTCGTCACCACCCTTTCTGTTGTACCGAAAAATAGCATAAAACGATGAAAACAACGAACATAATGAATTCTCTCATAGCACTCTCCACATTGGCTATCGTGCTCGCTTCCTGTACCGAGCAACCCCGTATCCTGCCGCCCCAAGAAGAGGTGAAACCTATCACCGACGCCAATACAACCGTTATCTACGAGTGCAACGAACGACTCTTTGCCGAGCAGAACGCTTTTGCCGCCATTGAAGCGTATGTCCCCACACTTGCCGACATGGGAGTGAACGTCCTATGGCTCATGCCTATCCATCCCCGTGGGGCGGACGAAAAAGCCATCGGCTCGCCCTATTGCGTCAAGGATTTTCGTGCCATTGACCCCGCTTTCGGTACGATGGCTGACCTCAAGTCACTCGTCAATGCAGCTCACCAAAAGGGCATGCGGGTTATGCTCGATTGGATTGCGAATCACACCTCCTGGGACAACGCTTGGGTGACAACTCACCCTGATTGGTATCAAAGCGCGCAGACCGCTGACGAGCAGTTCTGGACTGATGTCACTTTCCTCAACTACAACGTCCAGGAGTGCTGCGACACGATGCAAGCCTGCATGCTCTATTGGGTCAAAGAAGCAGACATTGACGGTTTTCGATGCGACTATGCCGATGGCGCACCACTCACCTTCTGGACCAATGCCATCGCTGCTATTCGCACGCTCAAGAGTGATGCGCTCATGCTCGCGGAAACATCAGACGCGCGGCTCTACTCCGCAGGGTTCGATTTGCTCTACAGCTGGAGTTATATGTATGCTATTGAAGGGTTGTTCAATGGTAGCGGTACTTTCGGGTCGTTGCTCTCTGCCAACACCGCGGAGTACAACTCTACGCCGCAGGGAGCTGAGCGTATGCGCTATATCACTACACACGACGAGACCTCCCAGACTGCTCCTGCTTCTATCTTCCGTACCGCGCAGGGCGAACTCTCCGCGTTCTGCCTCACTGCTTTCATGGCAGGAGTGCCTATGATCTACTCCTCGCAGGAGATAGGGCACCTCAACAGCATCAATTTCTTCAACTACGAACTGCTCGACTTTACCTCTGCCAACGCCACTCGCGATGCGCTCAAGACGCTTCTCAAGGTTTATCATCAAACTGCGCACCTACGAGGCGGAACACGTCTCACAGGTTCGCTTAGTGCCAAAGTGCCTTTCATCGAATATACCGATGAGAAGGAAACCATGCTGGTCATCTGCAACACTGCCAACTCCGAGCAGGAGGTTCGTTTGCCGATGAAGCACCAGGGACGCGAGGTCACCGATCTTCTGACAGGCGAACCTGCTCAACTTGCCACTACAACCACCCTCGCTCCGTACGAATATCGCATCTACAAGCATTGATTCTCTTTAGTATTGTAGGGACAGACCTCGCGCCTGTCCCTACTTTTTTTTATGCCCTTTTGCAGTGGGAGGCGGGAGTATGAAAAAAAGCGTATAGGTCATTTTGCAGGCTGGGAAATGACCTACACGCCTAAAATTAATCACAATTATGAAAAAATATGTAAATCAGATGCTTCAAGTTGTTAGCATCAAGAACAATGATATTGTAACATCAAGTCCCGGTTATGGAGGTTCTACTGAAGCAGTAAGCGGAAACCTCGCCTCCGGTTAGCGTAGTATGGACGATTGGGACGCAGGTTACTAACTCCCCTTCCCCTAAAGGCTACATTCTCAGCGCACCTGCACAGAAATGTGTGGGTGCGCTTAGTGTATGGTTTTGGCGAAAAAAGGGATATTTAGACTCCGTGGAGCAGAAAAATTTGCATAAATAGAACTTTCCCCCTCTCTAAATTTGCATAATTCAAAAAAAAGCAGTAACTTTGCAGTCGCAAAGATTTCGGCGCGCTTTCAGGCGTTGATGATTTGACGTATTTTCGGGTACTGACAAGCAGTATTTGGAAGATGATTTCGCAACCACGGAGAGTGGCGTACCCAATTAAAAAGTTAGAATATAAAAAAGGCAATTTTTTTGGAGAATATGAAAAAAGCATTATTATTGGTGGCAGCGGTGCTGATGGTAGTATCCTGCTCGAAGAAAGACGAACAGACTCTGCGGACACAATACGAAGTGATAGGTGCCGATTTTGAGGCGTTTTGCGATTCGGTGTCGCAGAACTGCACGCAGGAAGAGGCGATGGAACTGATTATGCCGCGTTACGAGGCGTTCATGCAGGAAATCTACAACCTTCTGGATGAACACATGGGCGCAGACTACTCCGACTCGCTTTTCTGCGATGTGTTCCCCATGTTGGAGCCGGAGCAGAAAGAGCAACTTGTCGCCAAGGTGACGGACAAGATGCGGGAGAACGAGACCCTCGCATCGCTACTGGGCATCTACGAGAAGCAGCAGTCCACCGGCAAGGGCAAACATTTCACTGAAATCACCGCTCCACGTGCTGACGGCTCGCTGTTGAGCGTGTCGGAACTGGTAGGCAAAACCGACTACGTGTTGGTGGATTTCTGGGCATCGTGGTGCGGTCCTTGCCGTCGTCTGATGCCATCGTTGAAAGAACTGTACGCAGAGTTCCACCCCCAAGGCAAGCTTGATATCCTCGGCGTCAGTGTGGACCAAGACGAAGAGGCGTGGCTGAAAGCCGTTGCTGACGACCAACTGCCCTGGCATCAGGTTCGTAATCAGGAAGAAGAGTCCGGCAATCCGGCAGATGCATATGGCGTACAGTTTATCCCCACCACTGTATTGATTGACCGCGAAGGAACCGTCGTAGCCCGCGGCGAGGACGAGGCAGTGCTGCGCGCCATTATTGCAGGAGAAAAGTAACTTTTTATCATTAGTTGAGTGGAACAGGAGCAAGATATAGAACAAAACGCAGTGACTCCCGTCAATTACGACGAGGGTAATATTATCCATTTGGACGACCGCGACCATATTCGCCGCCGTCCGGGTATGTATATTGGCAAATTGGGGGACGGAAGTCACTCCGACGATGGCATATATGTGCTCATCAAGGAAACCATTGACAACTCTATCGACGAGTTCCGTATGGGCGAGGGTCGCATAGTGGAAGTGAGTGTCGAGACGGGAGTGGAGCATGGTAGTGTCCGCGTCAGAGACTACGGCAGAGGTATTCCTTTGGGCAAGATGGTGGAGGCGGTGTCTGTGCTGAACACCGGCGGCAAGTACGACACTAAGGCGTTCAAGAAAAGTGTCGGACTGAATGGCGTGGGTACCAAGGCGGTGAATATGCTCAGCCGACATTTTGTCGTGCAGGCGTTCCGCGATGGCAAGACGCGCCGTGCCGAGTTCGAGCAGGGCAAACTGGTTAGTGACACAGGTATCATTGACAACACCACCGGCGAGCAGAGAGGCACGCTCATTGAGTTCGAACCCGATGCCACCAAGGGGTTCTTTGAGAACTATATCTTCAGGGCGGACACGATTGAGACAATGATGCGCAATTACGCCTATCTCAATTCCGGTTTGACACTCAACTTCAACGGCAAGAAATTTCACTCTAAGAACGGATTGTTCGACCTCCTCACGGAGAATATGGACGTAGAGCCGCTCTATCCAATCATTCACCTCAGCGGCGAAGATATTGAGATAGCACTCACTCATACCGACCAGAACAATGACCAGTATTTCTCTTTCGTCAATGGTCAGCACACTATTCAGGGCGGTACCCACCAGACGGCTTTTCGCGAGGCGATAGGTAAGACTATCAAGGAGTTTTATGGTAAGAACATGGACCTGTCGGACATCCGCAATGGGGTCGTGGGAGCGATTGCCATCAATGTGCAGGAACCGGTCTTTGAGAGTCAGACCAAGGTGAAACTGGGTTCCAAGGATATGTCCAACGAAGAAGGTAGCGTCAGCATAAACAAGTTCGTCAACGATTTTGTGAAGCGTGAACTGGATAATTACCTGCACAAGAACCCCGAGGTGGTGCAAGTCATGCTGCAGAAAATCCAGGAGAGCGAGCGTGAGCGCAAAGCGATAGCAGGTGTCACCAAGCAGGCAAGAGAGCGCGCCAAGAAGAACCTGGTCAACAACCCCAAACTGCGCGACTGCCGTATTCATTACAACGATGCCAAACCGCAGTATGCCTCCAAGGAGAGCAAAGACGACTTGCGCGAGGAGAGTTCGATCTTCATCACCGAGGGTCTGTCTGCATCGGGTTCCATCACCAAGAGCCGCGATGTGAATACGCAAGCCGTGTTCTCCCTGCGCGGCAAACCGCTGAACAGTTACGGACTGACGAAGAAAGTGGTGTACGAAAACGAGGAGTTCAACTGCCTGCAATCCGCTCTCAACATTGAGGAGGGATTGGACGACCTCCGTTACAACAAAGTGATTATCGCCACCGATGCCGATGTGGACGGCATGCACATACGCCTGCTCATGCTCACCTTCTTCTTGCAGTTTTTCCCCGACTTGGTCAAGAAAGGGCACGTGTATATCTTGCAGACGCCGCTTTTCCGCGTAAAGAACAAGAAGGAGACACGTTATTGCTACTCGGAGGAGGAACGCATTCAGGCGATTGATGCACTGAAACCCTCGCCCGAGATAACGCGATTCAAGGGATTGGGGGAAATATCTCCGGACGAGTTCAAGGGTTTCATTGGCAAAGAGATCCGTCTGGACCAAGTGACCTTGCGCAAAGAGGACGCGGTGGCGGACCTGATGGGATTCTACATGGGTAAGAACACCGCCGAGCGGCAGAACTTCATTATCGGCAACCTGAAGGTGGAGGAGGACGCTGTGGGGGAATAATTGAGAATGTGTGTATTTCTTTACCCGACAGAGGGAACGCCCCATGGGCTGACACTGCGTGTGGTAAATTGGTAAATCTGTAAATTAGCGTTGGAAAATCTATTAATATTGGCGGCTTTTTTGGGCTTGGGGCTGGTTACATTGGTCCTGATGGAGTGGCGTGAGCGCAAGCGCAAGAAAACAGAGAGTGCCAACCCTCAGGCAGACCACATGGTGCGTGTGCCCGTGGACGATGCTTGTTGTGGCAGGCACTTGGTGTGCGAGCGTGAGAGCCTGCTTTCTTCCACCCCCGAGGTGGTTTACTACGATGATGAGGATTTGGACCGTCTGGCGTCCATTGACCCGCAAAACTACAGTGAGACCGACCTCAGCGACCTCAATGATGTGTTCTCCACACTCAGGCCAGAGGACGTGGCGGGATGGCTCCGAAGCCTGCAATTGAGAAATATTGCGCTGCCGGACGAACTTAGGGACGCTGCTCTGATGATTGTTGCTGAACGACGAGCCACATTGTCACACTCCCCGCAATAAGACTGAGCACACCTACCCACCATGTGTCGCCACTACCGAAGGCATCAATGGACTCTTCGCTCACCAACCCTTTTCCTGCAATATAGTAACTGATGACGGCAATAGCGTTGTTGGTGAAGTGTGCCAGCATGGGTACGTATAATGACCCGCTGAACACCAACAGGTAGCCGAGCAGGGCTCCCAACAGCATACGCGGCACAAAGCCGTAGAACTGGAAATGCAGCGCAGAGAATAGGATGGCGGTTAACCAGACTGATGTGTGTACGCGGGCGCGCATGTGTCCGATATAATAAGTAGGTCTTTGCTTTTCCATAAACAAACCCTGCAACCCGCCGCGGAAACACAACTCTTCCCCGATGGCGGGCAGAACCGCCATAATCAGCAAGTTTACACATAGTTGCGGAATCGTGTCCGCCCGGGCAAACAGTTCAGTCAGTGCCGAGGCGGCATCTTCCTGCTCTTTCAGCATGACTTCCAGTTCTGCCAACCAAGACGGCAGCACCACCTGTTGGTTGAGAACGCTGAGCAGGTTGATGCCTGGCGAGAACAATATCATCATCAGCGGAACCAACAGGGCAGTCTGTACGTTCATTCCTTTGTCCAAGTGCAGCCATTTGACAGGTCTGTCCGACCACAACCATGCCGCTACCAATACGGGTACGATGAACACGACGAATGTTTGCACCGTTTGCAGCACTTTCAGTGCCGTTACAGAAGGGTTGCCGCCTGCGATTAGTCTCCATATCACGAGTGTGGGTAAGGTCAGTACAAATATCATGCAGAGCCACACCAATAAGCGGACAAAGATATTTTTGTCAGAAAGAGATCCTCGGATAGTCATATTGTATAAAAATTTTTTGCAAAGTTACAAATATTTTGGCAAATTTGCAAAACTTTTGTCGATATGACGTTTTTTTTTGTAAAAAATTTTGTTTATTCAAAAAAAACTACTACCTTTGCGTCCGTTTTCGCGAAATAAGAAGTACGAATGAGCAAAAATTTAGTTATAGTAGAGTCTCCGGAGAAAGCGCGCACCATTGGCGGGTTCCTTGGCAGTAACTATCATGTACTGCCGTCTAAGGGCCACGTTCGCGACATAGAAGGCATGGGCAAAAACAGCATGGGCATCGATCTGGAGCACGGTTATACACCTAATTATGTGATGGAAGAGAGCAAGGCGCGTCTGGTTCAAACGCTTCAATCCGAAGCGGAGAAGGCAGACACGGTGTGGCTTGCATCCGATGAGGACCGCGAGGGAGAGGCGATAGCGTGGCACCTGAAGGAGGTGCTGAACCTTCCTGCGGAAAAAACCAAGCGTATTGTTTTCCACGAAATAACCAAATCGGCGATACTGAACGCAATAGAACACCCGCGCGACATTGATTACAACTTGGTCAATGCGCAGCAGGCCCGTCGCGTGATGGACCGTATAGTAGGGTTCGAGTTGTCGCCCGTGTTGTGGCGTAAGATTGCGACCGGACTGAGTGCAGGACGCGTGCAGTCGGTGGCTGTTCGTCTGATAGTTGAGCGTGAGCGCGAGATAGAGAATTTCAATTCCGCAGCATCTTACCGCGTCACGGCGGATTTCCTCGGCAAGAACGCCAAGGGTGAGGAGGTAGTGCTCAAAACGGAACTCAATCATCGTTTTGCCACGAAGATGGAGGCAGGGAGTTTTCTAAGTCATTTCGACCTCACGTCCTATTCCGTCCGCGATGTGCAGCGCAAGCCCGGCACCAAGTCGCCAGCTCCGCCGTTCACCACATCAACGCTGCAACAGGAGGCGGCTCGCAAACTGCGTTTTCCTGTTGCCAAGACGATGCGCGTGGCACAGGCGTTGTACGAGGCGGGTAAGATCACCTATATGCGTACTGACTCGGTCAACCTCTCTACGCTGGCAATCGCCACAGCCAAGGACGAGGTGCTCGACTTGTATGGAAGCAAATACCATAAGTCGCGCAATTTCCGTACCTCCTCCAAGGGGGCACAGGAGGCGCATGAGGCCATCCGTCCTACATATTTCAGTCATCGTACTATTGACGGCTCAGCAGACGAGAAAAACCTGTATGAGTTGATTTGGAAGCGTGCCATTGCCTCCCAGATGGCTGATGCCAAGGTGGAGACGACCCGCATAGAGGTGGCGTCGCCCCATTCGCCCTATATCTTTGTTGCCTCCGGTGAGACGGTTCTGTTTGACGGTTTCATGCGGGCGTACGTACAGTCCTCGGACGATGAGGGTGAGAAGAGTGCGAACTTGTTGCCGCAACTGAACGTGGGTGAAGCGCTCAAGGCGAAGGAAGTGGTGGCGCAGGAGGTCTATTCCAAACCTCCCCAACGCTATACAGAGGCTTCGTTGGTGAAGAAAATGGAGGAACTGGGGATAGGGCGTCCCTCGACTTATGCTACAATTATCGAGACCATTCAACAACGCCACTACGTAGAGCGTGGCAACGTGCAGGGTAAGAAAAAGGAGGTAAGTGTTATCACTCTCCGTAACGAGAAGCTGACAGACAAAGTCAAGACGGAGATAGTAGGTGCCGATATGGGCAAACTGCTGCCAACCGACCTTGGACGTGCTACCAACGACTATCTGGTGGAGGAGTTCCCCGACATCCTCAACTACGATTTCACCGCCAAGGCGGAGGAAGATTTTGACCGTATTGCCGAGGGCAAGATGAGTTGGGTGAAGGTGATTGACAAGTTCTACCATCCGTTCCACGAATCAGTGGCAAACGTCAAGAGCGGTAAGCTGCAGGCGCGAGAATTGGGAACCGACCCCGCAACGGGCAAACCCGTTTATGCCAAAATAGGCAAGACGGGTCCCCTCGTTCAGATTGGCAGTACCGAGAGCGAAGAAAAGCCGCGTTTTGCCTCTCTCCAGAAAGGGCAGTCTATTTATACTATCACACTAAAAGAGGCGCTGGCGCTGTTTGAGTCCACAATGCCTTTCACCCTTGGTGAAATAGACGGCAAGGAGGTAGTGGTCGGCAAGGGCAAGTTTGGTCCCTACATCCATTTTGGAGACCAATATGTCAGTATCCCTAAGAATCTTGACCCCATGAAGGTGACGATGGCTGATGCCGAAAAACTGCTCAGCGAGAAGGAGACCTCCATGAAACCCATCCACGAGTTTGGCGATATACGTGTGCTTAACGGCCGTTATGGGGCGTATATCAAGCAGGGAGAGGTGAACTACAAAATCCCCCACGGAACGGCAGTGGAATCGCTCACGCGCGAGCAGTGCGAAGAGATAATCCAAAAAGCAGCTGATGCGCCGAAGAAACCGGTGTTCAGACGCAGAAAGTAAGGGTTTTGTATACGAAAGTTACCTTTAAGTTTTCCCCCGAAGGCGTTGTTTTCGGGGGAAAATTTTGTGTCTATGTGGGACTGTTGAACCATGTGTTTATTCTTGTGTATCAGTTAGTTGCTTTGCAAAAATCCGGTTGTTATCTCCACTTGGAGACAGGTTGTCGTCTCGGTGGTGTCGGCTGAATGACCTATGAAAGACATATGTAGGTCCTATTGATTATCTATGAATGACATACGAATCACCTATGAATCTCCTACGAATCACCTACGAATCACCTACGAATCACCTACGAATCACCTACGAATCACCTACGCTTATTAGCAGGGAAGAGTGTACATATCTGTATGAAAATCAGGCGCAAAGTATTAATGGAAGTAACAATGAAAAAGATAATGGAAATAGGAGAGGCTGAGGAAATGACAAGGAAAGCGGCAGGGGAAGGGCTATCAACCACAGGTGTCTACCGTTTAGGACGATTGTCTATGTTATTAGGAATATGTCAATAAATTTAGGAAGATGACAACTAAGTTAGGAAAGTGTCTACGGATTTTAGGACGAATGTCTACTGGCGTAGGAAACTAAACAAAAAACTGTCTACTAAATTTAGGAAAAGACCCTCCCCATCGGATTGATAAAAGTCCCCCTATCAAGGGGGATTTAGAGGGGGTCTTTGTTATACATTTTGCTTACGGGGTGCTTACCTTCTCCTTACTTTCTCCTTAC
>CAMOMF010000219.1 GCA_946619625.1 uncultured Bacteroidales bacterium | reverse complement strand
GTAGTTGTACTCATACTCGTATATATTAGATGTTTTGAAATTGTTTGAGGTTGTTTGAAATGGTTAGTTTTGGCATTGTTTTTTCCACTGTTCGGCAGTGAGGCAAAGTTCGTCGTACCACTGCTGCCCGAAACGGCGGATGAGCGGTTCGCGGAGGAATTGGTAGAGGGGAATATGCTGTTTTTTGCCCAATTGGCGGGCGCAGTGGCAAATATCCCAGCGGTGATACTCAAGCGCGGACATGGCATCGGCGTCCCCACGTGCCGGAAACTCTTTCACCCGGATAGGATAAAGATGGCAGGAAACGGGCTTGAGGAAATCAGTCTTACCCTCACGGCAGGCTTTCTCAATGAGGCAATAACACCACCCGTTGTGGTCCACCCTCGAGAAGACGCAGTCCTTACCATCCACAATCTGCGTGACCAGTTCGCCTTCAGGGTCGCGGTAACTGATACCACGCTCCTCCACGGCCTGTCGCGCCTGTTTGGTCATTTGGGGTAAGAGGACAGGCAGCAACTGCTCTATCCGGCGGTTCTCCTCATCGGTAATTGGTGCACCGGCATCGCCCTCGATACAGCAACAGCCGCGGCATGTTTGCAAGTCGCAACAGAACTCCTTCTCAAGGATGTCCAAACTGACCACCGTATTTCCGATAATTACCACAACTTGTTCAATTTACTCATTTTCACATTTACACATTGTCACCCACCTATTCCCTCGAGGAAAATCTTGATGCCGATACCAATAAGGACCAATCCCCCCAACAGTTCCACATTCACGGGCAGGTGCGTGCCAAGTCGCCGTCCGAGCCTGTATCCCACCACGGAGAAAACGAAACTGACAAAGGCGATGACCGCCATGTCCAACAGCACAGATGTCCATGGATAGGGCACGAAGATTATCCCTGTAGCGAGGGCATCAATCGAGGTGGCAACTGCCAACACAAGCAGTTCTGCGATGGAACCGTCCGACCGCACTTCGTCCTCCGCCTTTTCATGAAGACTGTCCCAGATCATTTTGCCCCCGATAAAACTCAACAGCACGAGTGCAATCCAGTGGTCGAAGCGGTCAATTATGTCGGCAAAAGCCGAGCCGGCGGCATATCCAATCAGTGGCATTCCACCCTGAAAGACACCGAAAAGCACTGCCATCAACCAAGGATGTTTACCGCCCGCTACACCCTTCATGGAACTGACGGCAAGGCAGTCCATGGCAAGGGCAACGGCAAGTAGTATGACCGAAAAGAGGTTCATCATGCGTTACGTTTGCACTTGTATTTGCCCGTCGTCTTGCCCTTGGCAATCTTTGTCAGTTTGCCGCTGACAAGCGTTTTCCTGATAGGCGAGATACGGTCGGTGAAAACATTGCCCTGCAGGTGGTCAAACTCGTGCTCGAAGATACGGGCGCAGAAACCGGTCAGTTCCTCTTCGCACGGCTGCCACTCCTCGTTGTAGTAACGTATGCGGATCGTCTTCGGGCGAACCACATTCTCACTGATACCGGGCAATGACAAGCAGCCTTCACTATAAACCACTTTCTCTTCCGACTGTTCCAATATCTCGGGGTTGATAAACGCCTGCTTGAAGTTGGCGCACTCGGGGTATTCTTCTTTCAACTCTGTTCCGTCCACAATAAAAAGACGGATTCCTATCCCCACTTGCGGCGCAGCCAGACCACAACCCTCGGCTTGAAGAAGCGTGTCGAACATGTCGGCAATCAGTTTTTTCAAGTCAGGATAATCTTGGGGTACATTTTCCGCCTCTCTGCGTAGTACCGGCTGACCGTATAAATAAATCGGTAATACCATAATTTATATTTTCACATTTATATACTTTCACATTTACACATTTACCACGCGGAGTGACCGTACTACTGAAAACACTCCTGCCAACCTGACATTTTATCGTCTCGCTGCGACCAAATAGTCCTCCAGAATAATGCAGGCGGCGATTTTATCCACCGTAGCCTTATCCTGCCGGGCTTTTTTGCGCAACCCGCCATCCAGCATGGCTTTGTGCGCGAGGACGGAGGTGAACCGCTCGTCAAAGGGCACCAAGCGCATATCGGGGAACCGCTTGCGGAACGCGTTCATAAAGGGACGAATCTGTTGCATGGAAGCACTGTCTTCGCCTGACATTTGCCGGGGTTGCCCTATCACCACCTCCTGCACTTGCTCTTTGGCAAAATAGGCTGTCAGCCAATCCAACAAGGTGTGCGTCGGCACGGTCTCCAACGGTCCTGCAGTAATCTGCAGCGGGTCCGTCACTGCCAAGCCGCACCGGCGGGGGCCATAATCAATTGCCATAATTCGAGCCATACTACGCATTCTAACTAAAAATTGTGCAAAGTTACTGCTTTTTTCTGACATATGCAAGAAAAAAATGCTTCGCCTCCACTTTTTTTGCCCAAACGCTTGCATATATGAAAAAAATGTACTAATTTTCAGACACTTTTTTGCCCAAACGCTTGCATATATGAAAAATTAGTTGTAACTTTGCAGTCGTTTTAGTTTAAGCGTAAGTTTAACTGACACTTTTTTGACTTGTATGGAGGCTGAGAAAAACATTTTACAAGAGATTACTCCGTTAGAAGCACATGATTTTATGTACGTGGCAGACCGGCACAAAGTGGAGTATGACTACCCACTCCACCGACACGACTTGTTTGAGTTGAATTTTGTGGAGCATGGTGCTGGTTGTGAGCGTATTGTGGGCGATTCGGTGGAGGTACTCGACGAGTATGACTTGGCATTAATCACCTCGCCCAATTTGGAACACCAATGGGCACAGGGCGAGTGCCATTCGGCGGATATTCATGAGATAACCATCCAGTTCACTCTTGATTTTCAACATAGCAAACTATTCGACACCACCCCTTTGCGCTATATCAAACAGATGTTTGTACGTGCACAGCGTGGACTCGCGTTTCCGATGCCTGCCATTATGACTGTTTATCCCAGACTAATAAGACTGTCACAGATAAGTGAGGGGTTCTACTCGTTTATGGAACTACTGAACATCCTGTACGAGTTGTCCAAGTTTGACGATGCAAGGGAGTTGTCGTCCTCCGCATTTGCCCAGGTCAAACCCAACATGGAGAATAAGCGTGTCACGCGAGTAAAAGACTATATATCTGCCCATTATATAGAGGAAATACGCTTGGAGCAAATGTCGCAATTAGTCAACATGTCGCCCACGGCTTTCTCGCGTTTCTTCAAGTTGCGCACCGGCAAGACGCTGGCGGAATACATCGTTGATATCCGTTTGGGGCATGCCACCAGACAACTGGTGGACACCAATGAACCCGTGTCGCAGATCTGTTTCGACTGCGGATTCAATACACTGAGCAATTTCAATCGCCTTTTTCGCAAACGAAAGGGGTGTTCGCCTACCGAATTTCGTGAAAAATATGCTAAGACAAAGGTAATAGTATAACTTTTGCTAAAAAAGTGTCAGTATATTTGCCAAAATAGCAGTAATTTTGCAGCGTGTTTGTAAAATACTGCTATGAGGAACCATTTTTTACTTCTTATTGTTTTGTTATGGACTGTGGGATGTGTGCGTGCCGTTGAGCCGCAACCGCAACCTGTGGTTCGCTACGAGTTGTGCAACAAACAGGCTACTGCCGAGGTGCAGCGGCTGTGGACTGTGTTGTGCGCTGAGTACGGCAAGCGCGCCATGAGCGGCGTAGTGGCAAATGTGGACTGGAACACGCGAGAGACGGAGAATGTTTATCAGTGGACAGGGCACTACCCGGCACTGAACGTATTCGACTTTATTAACATACACGCGTCGCGCGATGTAAACAAACAAGGGTGGCTCGACTATAGTGACCTCACCCCCGTCACCAACTGGCACCAAGCCGGCGGCATAGTGGGCTGTATGTGGCACTGGCAGGTGCCCGCCAACAACGGCACCAACTACACCTGCTCGCCCGGTTCCCAGCCAGGAGAGACGAGTTTCGACCCAGAGAAAGTGAACGACCCCTCTTCCGCCGAATACAAGCGTATGATTCACGACATTGATCCGGTCGCGGGCTACTTGAAGAAAATGCAGAAACGAGGTATTCCTGTCATCTGGCGTCCCCTGCACGAAGCAGCGGGCAACTCCACCGAGTTTGAGGGTGGTGGCGCGTGGTTCTGGTGGGGTGCTAAAGGACCCGAAGCCTACAAGGCACTCTGGCGGTTTATGTACGACAGGCTGGTGAACTATCATAAACTGAACAACCTCATCTGGGTGTGGAACTCACAGATGAACGACCGTGATTGGTATCCGGGCGATGATGTGGTGGACGTGGTCGGTCGCGATAACTACTACGCCCTGCAATACCCCCTTGCCAAGGAGTTCAAGCAGTTGCAGGCGGAGTACCCAAACAAATTAATCACCCTTGCCGAGTGCGGCAGTGGCGATGAAGTGGAGATGTCTTTATGGACCAAGATTTGGCAGGAAGGCAGCCGATGGAGTTGGTTCATGACTTGGTATGACTACAACTACAACGCCGGCACCAGCGACGAGCACCGGTTTGCCGGTGAGCAGTGGTGGCGGGACGCGATGAACAGCGGACTGGTCATCGACCGCGAAGAAATGAAAAGACTGATAGAAAGTACCAAGTGACAAAGTACAACGTACAAATTTATAGAAATATGCGCACATATAGATACATATTTACCGTCCTCCTTTGTACTTGGTCCTTGGTGGCTTTGTCAGTGGAGCGCACTATTCTACTGGGGCCGAAGACCATCGGCAAGGCTTGGCGCGACAACATACTGATTGAGGCACGCCATTTCCGCGAAGTCAAGGCGGGTGATATACTGACGGTGTATAACGACCGCGCCAAGGGCATGGCACAAGCGGCATTTCAGCACCCAAAAACATGGCAGGGCGTGGCTCCCGAGTATGGCTGTTTCGGCGTGGCGGGACCTTTCCGGATGACTCTCACAGACTCTATTTTATCTATCGCGCGCACGTACGGGGTGATCCTTGGCGGGCACGACTATCGCATCTTGCGGGTGACCGTGACTGACGCAGGGGATTTTCAGGAAACAATGGTCTATGAAGGACCATCGGTGCAGATGAAAAACGATTGGAGTGTAAGTGCCGACATACCGGGAAGTTGCTTCGAGACGCTCACTGTAGGAGACGGCTTGAGGCTGCACATCAGCCGAGTGGAGAAAGACGCTGCCTGCAAACTGATGGACTTTACGTGGAACGCCCTTGCCCCATCTGTGGACGGCGTAGCGGTGGGTGGTGATAGTTACACATGGTATGTGTATGACCGTGCTCCGTTGCTGAAACTGCAGTTGGCGGGGTATGGTACCCGGACCGCCATGCGCATAGGCGGCAGAGGATACAGGTTGGATAGTATCGGTATCGTCCGTCAGACGGGCGAGGTGTCAGAGGACCTGACGGATGCACAACGGGCGCCAAGAGAATACACGCTGGCACCGGGGGAACTGTTCCGCGGCGAGCGACCTTTCCCTGCAGATTGGAGCGGCAACCTCAGCCTCACGGCAGCACCTTTTCAGGATTGCACCGAAAACGATGTGCTGGTGATATCCTACCGGCTCGACACTGCTGCTCTATCTGCCGGCACCAAGCCGCAACTGTCGGTCAGAGACAACCGCTGGCATGAGATAACCGGAGCACAGGAACCTGTCTGGTACCCCTTGGACGGTACCGATGTGGTGTATCTGTTCAACGCAACGGCGTTAGACAAAGCGAAAACCCGCGGGGTAATTATTACCGGTGTGGGGTTCACGCTGACTCGTATAGAACTAATTTCAGCTCAATAATTCTATGAAAAACAGATTGTTAACATTAGTCATTTCCCTTCTGCCGTGCACCATCCTCCTCGCGCAGACGCATATCACCGGCAAGGTGCTGGATGGAGCCATGCAGGGTGAGCCTGCCATCGGAGCCAGTGTGGTGGTAGCCGGTACTACCGTGGGCACAATGACCGACATGGAGGGCAATTTCGCATTGGACGTGCCCGACGGGAAGTTTATCCTGCAAGTGTCTATGGTCGGCTACAAGACGCAAGTGCTCAATATCCGCGGCAAAGAGCGGATAGAGGTCACCTTGCAGGAAGACACCCAACTGATGGACGAAGTGGTGGTGGTCGGTTATGGCGTGATGAAGAAACGCGACCTCAGCGGCTCTGTCAGTCAGATAAAGAGCGATGACCTCATGCTGGGGGCACAGATAGGTGCGGCACAGAGCCTCACGGGCAAGATTGCCGGCGTGGAGGGGAAAGAGTCCGATGGTGCGCCGGGCAGTGGCGTCAGTATCACCGTGCGCGGTGCCAACTCGTTCACTACCGGTTCGCAGCCACTGTATATTGTAGATGGCATTCCTTTCGGCACCGACCCTAACGGTGTGCCCGCATCGGATGCCAACGATGGTCAGAACCAAAGCCAAAACCCGCTGTCGATGATCAATCCCAACGACATAGAGAAAATAGAGGTGCTCAAAGACGCCAGTGCCACCGCTATCTACGGCAGCCGTGGGGCCAATGGTGTGGTGATTATCACCACCAAGAAGGGGCAGGAGGGCAAACCCAAAGTGGAGTTGTCCGTCCGCGGCTCGGTGCAGCAGATTGCACGCAAAGTGGAGATGCTTGACGCCTACCGGTATGCCCTCTATCAGAACGAGGCGGCTGCCAACAGTCGTCTCTACGAGGGGGGCACACAGCGAGACCCCTATCGGGGAGAATGGGACTACCCATACATCGGCTCCGGCTATGTCTATTCACAAGGTACGTACAACCCCTCGCCCGAGGATTTTCTTAATCCGGGTCTGCGTACCGACAGCTACGGCAACGTGGACGAAGTGGCGGGTTCCGACTGGCAACAACAGATATATCAAACCGGCTGGTCGCAGCAGTATAACGCTTCGGTCAGTGGAGGCACGGACAAAGGGTACTACTCTTTCTCCGGCAACTACACCGACCAGACGGGTATCATCCGCAACACCGGATACAAACGCTACGGACTGAGTATCAACACCGCATGGCACATCACCAAATGGTTGGAGATAGGCACGTCGCAGCACTTCACCAACGCCACCACCAATTTCCAGCGCACCAATTCGGAGAACACGGGTATCATACGCTCCTCCCTGATCTTCCCGCCCACATATGGTGTACACCAACAGACCGAGCAATTGGACGAACTCAATTGGCTGGCAGCCAACCCCGTCAACTATGTCAACGGTGCTAAGGACGAGCTGAAACAGATCTCTTGGTTCTCCTCTTCTTTTGTCGAGTTCACCATACAACCTTGGCTCAAACTGCGGCAGAACCTCGGCTTGGGTTACAACGACGGGCACCGCGGCACTTACTACGACCGCCACACGCAGGAAGGTAAGTCGCCTGCCAACGGCAAAGCCGGCAAGGCATCGAATATATGGAAATCGCTTACGGCAGAGACGTTGCTGATGTTCGACCATAAGTTCAACGACAAGCACAGTATCAACGCCGTCTTGGGTGTCACGTTCGAACGCGGTGAGGGTAGCAGTGAGAGCACTACGGTCACCAATTTCCCCAACGACCTCACCAAGGACGCCAACATGGCATTGGCGCTGGACAAAGCCGTTGTACGTAGCAGCAAGACCGTCCAGTCGCTCGAGTCCTACTTGGCACGGGTCAACTACACCCTCATGGGGCGGTACTTGTTCACCGCCTCGGCGCGTGTGGACGGCTCCTCCTCGTTTGCAGCCAAACATAAATGGGCGCCGTTCTTTTCGGGGGCGTTTGCTTGGCGTATGATTGACGAACAGTGGATGCAGGATCAGGATGTGCTCAGCAACTTCAAGTGGCGCGTCTCTTTCGGCGAGACCGGCAACCAAGCCATTGGTGCTTATCGTACGCTCACCGTCCTGGAGGCGGCAAACTACCCCTACAACGGCATACTGGAGTCCGGCGAGGCGATGATAGACTGGCGGGGACCGACCAACCCCGACCTGCGATGGGAGACTACCGGCCAAGCCGATGCCGGCATAGACGTGGGATTCCTCAACAACCGCATCAACCTCACTGCGGACTATTATTACAAACGTACGCGCGACCTCCTGCAGAACGTCACCATACCATCCTCTTCCGGTTTCAGCCAGATGTTGGTCAACTCGGGCTTTGTCACCAACCAAGGTGTCGAACTGACGGTGGGTGCGGTGGCGATAGACCGCAGCGACTGGCGGTGGCAGATAGATGCCAATTTCTCGTTGAACCGCAACCGCATAGGCGGGCTCAATGGTGACCAGTATGCCACTGCCCTCTGGTCCAAAGCCGACCAGGTGTTCCTGCAGCGCAACGGATGTCCTATCGGCACGCTCTATGGCTACAGAGAGGAAGGTATCGACCCCGTTACGGGAGAGATGGTTTATGCCGACCTCAACGAAGACGGATTGGTCACCGAGGCGGACCGTACCATCATCGGCAACACCAACCCCGACTTTACCTACAGCCTCTCGTCCCGACTCAGTTGGAAAGGGCTCAGTCTCAACTTCATGCTGCAAGGCTCGCACGGCAACGATATCTTCAACTACAACCTCACGGACATCACTATGTCGAATATCGGTAACATCACCCGCGCCGCATACGACAACCGATGGACACCCGGCAATGCCGGCCATGCCCTATGGCCCAAACCGACCGCGGGATACAACCGTACGTGGCTCGTCTCCAACCGATACGTAGAGGACGGCTCCTTCTTGAAAATCAAGTATATCACCCTTTCCTACGACTGGTACCGGCCCGCGCAGTGGATAGAGAAAATCAACTTCAACTTCACCGTGAACAACGCCTGGACGTTCACCCGTTACTCATGGTTCGAGCCGGACGTCAATGCCGGTGGCAACAATGCCGCCTGCCCGGGAGTGGACAGTTATTCCTATCCCTCCGCCCGCACCTATTCACTCAGTGTCAATTTCACCTTCTAAATGCCCACAATCATGAAAAAATATTTAGAGATGTTCAGAAATCTCAATCTCCCCCTAAACAGGGGGATTAAGGGGGTCTTTCTCTTCTTACTCCTTTCCTCCTGCTCATGGATACAGGAAGACACCTCATCCTTGGTCACCGATACCACGCTGGGTGACAGCGAAGAGGCATGCGCACAATGGGTGACTGGCGTTTACTCCAAGTGGATATATGACATGTTCTGTTGGGGCTATTTCCCCCGCATGCTCGAGTTTGACGCCGACTATATCAGCGGACCCGACTGGCTGTTCGGCACCTTTGGAGCCGGCAATTTTCAGGGGGAGCCTGACCTCACAGATGCGCTCTGGAAGGGTTGTTACGGGCTGATAGGGCGTGCCAACACCGCCGAACGCCATATTACCGCCATGCAGAACATCCCCGACGAGGTCCGCAACAACGCACTCGGCGAACTCATGTTCCACAAGGCATTCGCCTACTTCCTCCTCGTCCGCGCCTACGGTCCCGTACCCATCCAAAATGAACAAAGGGTAAATGAACTGAGTAATCCTCGTCAAGAGGTTACGAAGGTCTTTGATTATATTGTCTCCCTCCTCGAACCCGCCACGCGCATGCTCTATAAGAACACCGACCCCGCTTATCGTACGGGACACGTCTCTGCCGGTTCCGCCGCCGGACTCCTCGCCAAAGTGTATGCCACCTATGCGGCGTATGCCATGCCCGCGGGCACACAGGTCATCGTACGCTCCGGAGCACCTTATACCACCGTGGACGGCAATCGCAGGTATGCTCCCTTGCAGACGTTCACACTCAGCAAACAGGCGGTTGCAGGTTATGAAGCACTCGATGCCCGCCAACTCTATCAGCAGGCTGCCGACTGGGCGGAGGAACTGCTCAACGGCACTTTCGGCAACTACGAACTGTCCGACTACTCCACACTCTGGACCAAAGCGGGCGCTACCGCGTCAGAGTTCCTCTTCTCCATCGGCACAGTCAGTGGCGATGCTACCTACAAGACCTCTGTGCACACCCAGTACGAGGGATACCTCACCGCCTCCGGCTCCGATTTCATCCAGTCCGGCGGTTGGATCGGCTGCACACGCCATTGGTACGACCTCTTCGACCACGACGACTACCGTATCACCCGCGGAGTACGACACCGCTGGCGCAACTACACCCAGCGCGAGTCCAACTCAGGTTTCTACTATCCCTATGACGACGAATACACCATCATGGCAACCGGACGCAACCTCGCTGGCGACTGGGTGCGTGACCCGCAGGGGATCTTCGCCGACGGAGTCAACTACTACTATTCCGCCGATGCGCAGTGTCTCGCTTTCACCACCAAGTACGAGGATGTCACCGACCCTTCCATTGACCAGGCAGATGCCAACTGGCCGTTCCTGCGCTTGGCAGATGTTATTCTCATCTATGCCGAGGCGCTTAACGAACTCGACCGACCGGGCGATGCGCTCGTACAACTCAACCGCGTACGCGAGCGATCCAATGCCGTACGCGCTTCCATGGGGGGCACACGCGCACTCTCAACCAAAGTACTCCGACGCTCTGCCATTCTCGAGGAACGTGCCAAAGAACTGGCGTGCGAAGCCGACCGCCGATGGGACCGATGGGATAGAGCTGGAGGAAGGTGATGAGGCCCGCCACCAGCATGGCATTCTGCAGCAGGGAAACCCGGAGATCTCCGAAGCCGTTGCCGTCAGTGAGACCGCAGGTGCCCATGATGATCAGCAGGGGAGAGAGGTTGCCCACGAACATGGCCAGTACGTGCTG
>CAMOMF010000218.1 GCA_946619625.1 uncultured Bacteroidales bacterium | reverse complement strand
GATCACTACGTGCGGACGCTGCGCGTTTGAACAACATCAAACAACATCAAACGCCCGCAGGGCATCAAACAACGTTAAACAACATCAAACGCCCGCAGGGCATCAAACAACATCAAACAACATCAAACGCCCGCAGGGCATCAAACAACGTTAAACAACATCAAACTACCGGTTTGCACAAAGAACAGGCAAAAGGAGACAATTTAATTACTGCACAATGATAAACAGAACCATGGTGCGTGCCAAGGTCATTCAGACACTTTACGCGTACTACAAAAACGAGGAGAACACGCCCCTGACGGCGAAAAAAGAGTTGCTGAAAAGTTTCGACAACACGTACAGCCTGTACATGTTGTTGCTGGATTTTGTGAACGAAATAACCACGCTGTACGAGGAGCGTGAGGAGGAGGAACAGCAGCGTGCCATTGTGTTGCACGAGGAATATCATCCGCACCGTAATTTCATCAACAACCGTTTTGCACAGCAGATCTTCAACAACCGCCAACTGCGCGGTTTCCTGAAGGAGAAAGGCTACAGTTGGGACGTTGCACACGAAGAACTGAAGGCCATTTTCCGGCAGATTATCGCCACCGACTTCTTTCAGGAGTACCAAGCGTTAGACGCCCCCACTTATGCCGATGACAAGCAGGTGTGGCGGCGTATCTTCGTGGACGTACTGGCGGACAACGATGAACTGGAGAGCGCACTCGATGAGCTGGAGTTGGCACTCGACACCTCCGGTTGGGCGACAGATGCCAACGTGGTGATCTCATATGTCTTCAAGACTATCAAGCAGTTCAAAGAGAATAGCAGTAAAGACCAACCGTTGTTGGACATGTTCAACAGCGAGGACGAACTGGCGTTCGCCAAGGAGTTGCTCCAAAAAGCTATTGCGGGGCGTGACGAGTACATCATGATGATTGACAACCACCTCAACAACTGGGAACTCTCGCGTATCGCCTACATGGATATCATTATCCTGCAGACCGCCTTGGCGGAAATAATCGGGTTCCCCTCCATCGCATTGCAGGTGTCTATCAACGAGTACCTTGAACTGTCCAAGGAGTATTCCACCGACAAGAGTTACGCCTTCGTCAATGGGGTCCTGAACAGTATCATTCAGGATTTGAAGGACGAGAACCGCCTCATCAAGGCCGTTGCGTTGGAAGACTGAACAAGTACCAAGTAACTACTCCTACACTCCTGAAACCAAGACCAATTATAAACAACCAATTATATGAACATTCTATTTATTTTATTGCAAGACTCCGCGATGGGCGCACAGGGTCAAAGTAGTTGGAGTTTCTGGATCATGATGATCCTTATCTTCGTTGTTATGTGGCTCTTCATGATTCGCCCCCAACAGAAGAAGCAGAAGGAACTGGAAAAACAACGCGATGCCATGCGTCCGGGACAGAAAGTGGTCACCGCCGGTGGCCTCCACGGCAAACTGAAGAGTATCGATGGCGACATCTTCCAAGTGGAAATCGCCAAGGACGTTGTCATACGCATCGACAAGTCGTCCGTCTTCGTGGAACCCGAGGCGGCACCGCGCAAGGACGACAAGCCTAAGAAAGAGGACGCCAAGAAAGAGGATGCCAAGAAAGAGGACAAAAAAGACGACAAGAAGGACGACGAGCAGAAAGCCTGATTCATGGAGCCGTTTTCCGACATACTGAAGGAGGGAGTCCGCCGTACGAAGACCTTTGTGTTCTCCCGTAATGCGCTGACGTTCTTGTGCTTTGTAGTCGTGTCCGCCGTTCTGTGGTATGGTCATGCTATCAGTTCCGAGCGGGAGGCAACGCTACACGTGCCCATACGTTATGCCGGCATTCCGCAGGACGTGCACTTCGAACCTTCACTTCCCGACCACGTGAATATCACTATTCGCGACGATGGCAGACGGCTCATGGCGCAAGGCGAAGACATTCCCACCCTTCAGTTCGACCTCTCCAGCCAAATCAAAGGTAGTGCCGGCACAATCTACATTGACCAGGAACAGATTATGCAGAAGTTGCCCACATCGCTACAGGGAGCCGGAACCACCAAGATGATGCGTATCACGCCGGACCACATTGAGGGCACGTACAGCGAACGATACAATGAACGCAAATACACTTTGCCGGTTGAAACGCGCAAAGTGCCCGCCAACTACAGCCTGCGCCTGTTCCCGCCGCAAGTGGAGGTCACCGTACGCGTCAGCCAGAGTCACTACAACGATATCTCTGCCAAGGACATTACCGTTTATTGCAATTTCCCCACACAGAACGAAGACAAACTGGAGGTGAAGCATATACACCGCTCCAAGTATATCAAGAGTGTGCGGCTCAGTCCCGCTGAGTTGGAGTACTTAATCGAGAAGAAAGAATGAGACCCATTCAAATGGTTGACCTACGTTCGCAGTACCTGCATATTCAGGACGCGATTGATGCCGGCATCAGGGAGGTGCTGGCATCTGCGGCATTTGTAAAGGGGGCTAAGGTGAACGACTTTGCCACACACTTGGCAGCTTGGTTGGGTGTAAAGCATGTCATCCCCGTCGGCAACGGCACCGATGCGCTGCAGATTGCTTTCATGTCTCTCGGCTTGCAGCCCGGCGACGAAGTGATTACTCCCTCCTTTACCTTCGTTGCTACTGCCGAAGCCGCGGCACTCTTGCACCTCAAACCCGTACTCGTGGATGTGGACCCCGACACGTTCTGCATGGACATCCATAGTCTGCGCCGCGCCATCACACCTCGCACCAAAGCCATTGTGCCCGTGCATCTGTTCGGGCAGTGTGCCAACATGCAGGCGATCCTTTCGATTGCACACGAGCATGGCTTGCGCGTAGTGGAAGATGCCTGTCAAGCCATCGGGGCTGAGTACCGTTTCACCAATGGACACACCGCCAAGGCGGGATGCATGGGTGACCTGGGATGTACCAGTTTCTTCCCTTCGAAGAACCTCGGCTGTTACGGCGATGGCGGGGCGGTCTTTACCAATGACGACTCGTTGGCAGCACGCGCCACGCAGATTGCCAACCACGGCTCCAACGTGCGCTACCACCACGACATGATTGGCGTCAACAGCCGTTTGGACACCATCCAGGCTGCTGTGCTGGATGCCAAACTGCCGCACTTGGACGAATATACCCGTGCCCGGCAGACCGCCGCTGCTTACTACGACCACGCCCTCTGTGGCAACCCGCATATCCTCCTGCCGGGACATACGCCTGACAGCACGCACGTTTATCACCAATACACCCTTCGCTTGGTGGACGCCAACCGCGACAAGGTGCGCGAACGGCTCGCACAAGACGGCGTGCCATCCATGGTCTATTACCCCGTTCCGCTGCATAAACAGACGGCATACACCGGCAACAACGACTGCCCCGTTTCGGAGCAACTCTCCGGCTGCGTACTCTCACTGCCTATGCATACCGAACTGGATGTGCAACAACTGGAATATATCTGCACCGCCGTTCTGCGCGCTGTAAACAACGAATAACATCTTGACAGGACTTTCTCTCCATACCGACCTGCGTCAGACAACCAAGTTGTCGCCCGCACAAATCCAGGTGATCCGCATGCTGGAAATACCCGCCGTGGAGTTGCGCCAACGCGTCGAGGAGGAAATACAGCAGAACCCGCTTCTGGAAGAGGTGCCTGAGTACGAACAGAAACAGCAGGAAGACCGCGACGAGCCGGACAACTACGATAACTACGAGGACGATTACCTGTATAGTGACGAACACGATGAGCCGGCAGAGACGGATGGTTACGACTCTTTCGGCGACCCCGACGAGAACTATACCGCCGCCAACGACAGTGTGGACATCAATGACGCCTACACTGCCGGCAATTTCGACGATGAGTACGACTTGCCCGACTACCGCACACAAACCAACAACTACTCCGAGGACGACAACCGCGGTGAGGAAATACCTTTCTCCGTCGGCAACACGTTCCACGAATACCTGTTGGAACAGGTGGGCGAGCGCAAACTCACAGAACGCCAGCACACCATTGCCGAGTATATCATTGGCAGCATTGACGACAATGGTTGGCTCACGCGTACCGCCGAACAGATGGTGGACGACCTCGCTTTTCGTGCAGGATTAGAAGTGACCGATGCCGAAATGGAGCAGATGGTCCGGATGGTTCGCACACTGGACCCGCCGGGGGTGGGGGCCTACAACCTGCAAGACTGTCTGCTGATACAACTGCAACGACGCCCCGCCACCGAAGAAAACAAACTGGCGGTACGTATCATTGAACGCTATTTCACCGACTTCCATAAGCGCCATTTCGACCGCATACGCAACCGGATGGGACTCACGGAAGAGCAGATGAAAGGCGCCCTCACCGAGATAGGTCACCTCAACCCCAAGCCGGGTAACAGTTTCGGCGGCACCGTCTATGAAAGTAGCGGCAACCATGTAACCCCCGATTTCTACGTCACCAGTGAAGATGGCGAATTGGTCGTGTCACTCAATACAGGCGATATCCCCGACCTCCGTATCAACAACGAGTATGTCGAGATGCTCGACACCCTCAATCAGGATCGCAAAGCCAAGGGGAACAAAGACGGCATCCGGTTTATCAAACAGCATATCGACTCCGCCAAGTGGTTCATCGACGCTATCCGGCAGCGCAACGAGACGCTCATACATACCATGGAGGCAATCGTACGCTTCCAGCACGACTATTTCGTGGAAGGGGACGAGACCTTCCTCAAACCCATGATTCTGCAGGACATTGCCGACGCCACAGGTTACGATATATCCACCATCTCGCGCGTCAGCAACTCCAAGTACGTGCAGACCGACTTCGGCACTTTCCCGCTGAAACATTTCTTCTCCGAGGGACTTGCCACCGAACTGGGCGATGAGGTATCGACTCGCGAAATCAAGAAAGTACTGAAGGAGGTCATCAGCAAGGAGGATAAACGCCACCCGCTCAATGACGACCAATTGGTACAGATACTCAAGGCGGAGAACTACATAGTGGCGCGACGTACGGTCGCCAAGTACCGCGAAATGCTCGGCATACCGGTCGCACGGCTCAGGAAACGAGTGTAACACATGAAAATGATGATGAATAACAACCATTCTGACATAGCGGGAATACTGGCGTACAGCCTTAGTGTCGTGCTGTACCCGCTCTTCACGCCCACCTACTTGATGATAGCATTCCTGCTGTTGTTCAGCCGCCTGGTGTTGCCGCTCACCACAACCTACGTGCTGTACGCCATCGGCGGGACGCTGTTCTTCACCTGTCTGGTTCCGCTGATCGTACTGATTGTGATGAAGCGGCAAGGGCGGATAACCGACCTCGACATCAGCGACCACCGCCAACGAATGATACCCCTCACCTACGCCGTCTTGTCCTTCGGTTTCTGGTGCGCCTACCTCGACTCGGTACTCAAAGTGCCGCCTTTCATGTTCTGGACTGCCGTTTGCTCGGTACTCGCAATGATTGCATGCGCCATCATCAGCAATTGGTGGAAAATCAGTGCACACCTCGCCTCCATGGGCGGAGTGGTTGGCATGAGTATAGGGTATCTCCTTTATTTCGGTGTCAACAGCCCCCTTGCGGTGAGTCTTCTCTTGATAGTGTCACTGCTGCTCATGTACGCACGCATCTACCTTCAGGCACACACGCCCGTGCAGGCCGTCGTAGGTTTCCTGCTCGGACTCGTTTTCACCCTAACCCCAAACATTATCTTGTTGTATGTATAAACGACTAACTGTCATATTACTTGCCTGCATATTGGTCTTGCCGCTCTGCGCACAAACGCTCAGCGAGCAGTCGGTTGTATCACTCATGACTTGCACACCCGGCAAGCCACTGTACCTGCATTTCGGACACTCCGCACTGAGGGTACAGGACCCCGCTTTCTTGGGTGCCGACTCCACGGTATCTGCCATCGACTGGACGTTCAACTACGGCATCTTCTCCTTTGATACCGAGCATTTCTATACCAAGTTCGTCCGCGGCGAGACCGACTACATGCTGGCACTGCAACCTACGAACTATTTTATCGCTACCTCGGAAGAGGAGGAGCGTACGGTCTTCGAACAACAGTTACGCCTTACGCGTGACGAACGGCAGCAGATTTTGGATGCACTCATCGAGAACTACAAGCCTGAGAACCGCGTCTATCGATACAATTTCGTCTTCGACAACTGCGCCACACGTCCCATGAGACTCATCGAGGCGGCACTGCCTGCATTCCACGTCTCCACCGACACCATCAACGATACTTGGCGCGACCAAATCTCGTATTATGCAGGCAAATACACATGGGGAGAGTTCGGTATCAACCTTGTCTTTGGGCGATTGGCGGACAAACGCATGACGGTGGCGGAGTCGCTGTTCTTGCCCGAAAATCTGATGAATTACATCCAGCAGAGCGGTATTGTAGGGGAATACCATATCGGCACGTTCACACCGCGCGACGGCAATTTCTTCCCCTCCCCCTATCTGGTACTGATAGTACTCTGCCTCCTCATCATTGCTGTCACTGCGTGGGATCTGCGCCGCAAGAAACAGGCGTACCTGTTGGACGCTGCACTCTACTTGCTATATACACTTCTTGGCTGTATCATCACTTTTCTGATGTTCTTCTCCACGCACCCGTTCGTCACGGAGAATGCCAACTGGTTGCTCGTCAATCCGCTGTGGCTGTTACCGTTCGTGCTCTGTATGTGGAAGGGTGGGCGCAAAATACATACTCGCCTCATGCCTGCCATCTGCCTCTTCGTTGTAGTAGAGTTCATCCTTGCTATCAGCAGCGGACAGACGTTCCACTTCTTCCTGATGGTCCCACTGCTCCACGCACTAAGGCTGATTTGCCTGTACATTCATTTTTATGCTAAAAACAGACATGCGTAAACATTTGTTCATAGTAGGTTTTCTCCTGAGTACACTGCTCAGCGCGGCGGCACCCAAACTGACGGTGTTCATTGTCGTGGACGGGCTGGATGTGCAGTCCATGCACGACATGCAACCTTACTGGTCGCAGGGCGGACTGCGTACTCTCTCGGAAGAAGCGTTCCAGGTGGAGGTCAATTTCCCTCATTGGGTATATGGTGGCGAGGAGACGGTGGCAACCATCCTGTCAGGACTCACCCCCGCCTACCACAATTATCAAACAGACCGCTATTTCCGACGCAGCGACCGCAAACCGCATTTGTTCCTCTCAGACCAAACGCAAACCGGCATACATAGTTCGGAAACCCTCTCTCCCGCGGCTCTTTCCTGCACCCTGCTTGCCGACAAGCACCGCCTCAAAGAGGGCGGGCAGGCTAAGATCTACGCGCTGGGCGTCAACCCGCTCACCACGGTCCTTTTGGCGGGGCATGCTGCCAACGCTTGCTGCTGGGTGGACAAAAGCGGGTGGGGGACCACCACTTTTTACCCCGAAGGGCTCCCCGCTTCCGCCGACCGCATGAACACCAAGGGAACGTTCAACGAGGAGGCTAAACGCGTGTGGACCAACCGCCTGAGCATGGAGTCCTATCTGCGACCGACTGCGCAGGAAAAGAAGAAAAACGGTTTCTCCTACGACTGCCAAAAGGACCTCCGTCATTCTCCGGCAGCCAACACCCTGGTGGTCAGTCTCGCCCTCGAAATGCAGAAAGCCGAGAACCTCGGCAAACGCGGACAGCACGACCTCCTTCTGCTGAACATGACCGTCCTCTCACCCGCTACCCGCACCGCACGTATCGCCTCCGCCGAACAGGAAGACATGTATATCTGCCTCAATCAGGACCTCGGTTTCCTCATCGAGCAATTGGAACAGCGTGTCGGCAAGGCAGACCTGCAGATAGTGGTGGTCGGTAAGCCTTGTTTCGGATACGATGCCGGGCAACTGCAAACCGCCGGAATGGCAACTCCCGCCTTCAACATCGACCGCGCTGCCGCACTTGTAGGCACTTACTTGATGGCAATGTATGGACACGAGCGATGGGTGGACGGAGGTTTTGGTAACTACATCTACCTCAACCGTACGCTCATCGAACAGAAAAAACTGTCCATTAACACCATTCGTCGGCAAGTGGCGGACTTCTTGGAAGAAATGGAGGGCGTACACAAAGCGTTCCCCATTACCGAGGTGCCCATGCTGCAAGGCGATGGCGAGGTGGCGAAATTGCGCAACAGCACCGGTCGTTATGCCGGAGACGTGGTGGTCATGCTCAACTCTAACGCCACACTCATGCTCAACGACAAGCAACAACTCGACTACGTGCTTGACGATGAGCCGACGGTGCCGCTGCTGTTCTGGTCTGGAGCGTACCACACCTTTCCCGACCTGTCTTCGCCCCTGCCTGCAACATATATTCTTTCTTTGTTACAATAAGACACATGGAATATACCTATCTTACACATATCGATTCGCCCGCAGACCTGAAGAAACTGCCGTTGGAGGCACTCCCAAAGGTGTGTGCCGAACTCCGCGATTTTATCATACGTTCGTGCGCCAAGAACCCGGGACACCTGGCATCTTCGCTCGGCGCGGTGGACTTCACGGTCGCACTCCACTACGTCATGAACACACCGGAGGACCGGCTCGTCTGGGACGTCGGACACCAAGCCTACGCGCACAAAATACTCACAGGCCGGCGCGATCGCTTTGCCACCAACCGCTGTTTCGGCGGATTGGCGCCTTTCCCCACGCCTGCCGAATCGGAATACGACACTTTCACTGCCGGACACGCCAGTAACTCCATCTCCGCCGCACTGGGCATGGCGGTGGCGGACAAAAGCCGGCGAGTAGTGGCAATCATAGGCGATGGTGCCATGACAGGAGGACTCGCCTACGAGGGACTGAACAACTCCTCCATGACCGACTCCAATCTGCTCATTCTCCTCAACGACAACAACATGGCAATCGACCCGCTGCACGGGGGATTTACGCAATACTTGGTGGACATTACCACCTCTGAGCATTACAACAACATCCGGTACAAACTGTACCGCGCTATGCGCAAACTGGGACTCATGGACGAGGTGAAAAAAGGTAAAGTGCAGCGCTTCAACAACAACCTCAAGTCCGTTCTCACCAATCAATCGCACAACATTTTCTCCGGCCTGAATATCCGTTATTTCGGACCCGCAAACGGACACGACGTCATCTCCATTGTTAAAATACTCAACGAGATAAAAGATTACCGCGGTCCCAAAGTATTGCACCTTATCACACGCAAAGGATATGGTTACACCCCCGCCGAGGAAGACCAGACCGTTTGGCACGCTCCCGGTAAGTTCGACCCCGACACCGGCATTCGCATGGAAGGACCGCGCGTCCGTCTTTGGCAGCATATCTTCGGCGAAACACTGCTCGAACTGGCAAAGACTGACGACCGCATCGTAGGCATCACACCCGCCATGCCCACAGGCAGCAGTATGAATATCGTCCAAGCGGAGATGCCCGACCGTATCTTCGATGTCGGCATTGCTGAGGGACACGCCGTCACATTCTCCGCCGGATTGGCAAAAGAGGGGAAAATACCGTTCTGCGCCATTTACTCTTCTTTCCTCCAGCGCGCTTACGACAACATCATCCACGATGTGGCTTTACAGAACCTGCACGTCATTTTCGCCATCGACCGCGCGGGTATAGTGGGGCAGGACGGTGCCACACACCATGGCCTGTTCGACATCTGTTTCCTCCGCTCCATTCCCAACATGACGGTTTTGGCACCCATGACCGGCGAGGAACTGCAGCACATGCTCCATTGGGCAAAAGATGCCTCCGGACCAGTCGCCATACGTTATCCCAGGGGTACCGCAGCGGAAGGGCTTGCTAAGGTCTCCGAACCGTTAGCAAAAATCCCGGGTGCCCATATTGTAAATCAAGGCAGTAAGGCGGCATTTTTGACCATCGGTGCCATTGGCAACACCGTTCATAAGGCAATCGAGGGACTGGACATAGCCCATTACGACATGCGTGCCGTCAAACCGTTGGACACGGCCACGCTCGACTACGTTGCCGCCCATTACTCCAAAATCATAACGGCAGAAGACGGAATGCTGCAAGGCGGATTCGGCAGTGCCGTGGCAGAGTATTTCATCGATAAGGGATACAACAACCATATCCTCCGTCTGGGCGTGGACAACCGTTTCGTCACGCATGGCAAACCCGACGAACTTTACCACATGCTCGGACTGGACGCAGACAGCATACGTGCGCGCTGCACGCAGTATATTAACGAATAGAAGGAGACCAAACTATGCGAATCATCATATCCGGTGCCGGCGCGGTTGGCACACACTTGGCAAAACTGCTCAGCAGGGAAAACATGGAAATCTGCCTCTTGGACGAGAGCAGGGAGCGTCTGGGACAACTCGACGCCAACTACGACTTGCTCACCAAGCAGGGCTCACCCACCTCGCTACAAGACCTGCGCGACTTGGGCGTCAAAGATGTGGATCTCTACATCGCCGTCACCCCCGACGAGACGGTCAATATTACCTCCTGTCTTATCGCCAACGCGTTGGGCGCGAAACGGACACTGGCGCGAATTGACAACTATGAGTACATCATGCCCGAGAACAAAAGCATGTTCGAGAACTTGGGACTCAACCACCTGATCTACCCCGAGGTCTTGGCTGCCAAAGAGATTTCCGAGGCGCTACACACCAATTGGATGCGATACAACCTCAAACTATCCGGCGGAACACTCGAACTCTGTGCCATCAAGGTGCGCGAAGGAGCAGCGATACTCAACAAACGCTTCGCATCTGGCTATTTCAACCACAACAGGTACCGTGTGGTGGCGATTAGCCGTGGCAACAAAACAATCATTCCGCGAGGGAACGACCAGGTGGAAGCGGGCGACTTGGTGTTCTTTGTCTGCAAACACGCCGAGCGGGAGTTCGTGCGCGAACAAGCGGGCAAGACCGAACACGAGATCCGCAACGTCATCATTTACGGAGGTGGTAGAATCACCCAAAAAGCCGTACGAGAGATTCCTGCCAACATGCAGGTCAAAATTATCGAACCGGACCGCGAGTTGTGCTACCAATTGGCGGAGAAGATCCCCAACGTCATGATCATTTGCGGCAACGCCTCCGACATGGAGTTCCTCAAGGAGGAGGGAATCGAAGACGCCGACGCTTTTGTTGCCGTGACCGAAAACGCCGAGGCAAACATGTTCGCCTGTCTCGCTGCCAAGCGCTTTGGAGTAAGGAAAACAATTGCCGAAGTGGAGAATATCGACTATATCCCCATGGCGGAGGGACTCGATATTGGCACCGTCCTGAACAAGAAAACCATCACGGCATCCTATATCTACCAACTCCTGCTCGACCACTCCTCCGTCCTCAATGTGCGCAATCTCACCACGGCTGACGCTCAGTTGGCAGAGTTCATTGCGCAACCCGACAGTCGCATCACCAAGGACAAAATCAAGGACCTTCGCCTGCCCGAGAACACCAATGTGGGGGCGCTGGTACGCGATGGAGTGGGGGTACTGGTCAATGGCGACACGCAGGTCATGCCCGGCGACCAAGTGGTGGTCTTCTGTAAGTCGCAGGACATCCGCAAACTGGAGAAATTCTTCAAATAAATGTGAAAATAATAAAATAATCATGACTCGTACGTTCAATTGGAAAATGGTGTTCAGTACCCAGGGCGCACTACTGGTTCTGGAGTCCTTATTCCTGCTCTTACCAACTGGCGTCGCACTATTCTACGGCGAGACTGACGCCTTTGCGTTCGGATTCACCACCATACTCACCTTCCTCGTGGGACTGGTATTCCTGCGTATCGGGCACAATGCCAGCCGGCGGGTAGGGGAGCGAGAAGGGTATGTTATTGTGGCATTGGTATGGGTAATATTCTCTATATTCGGCATGTTGCCTTTCTACCTGAGTGGGGCGATTCCTTCATTTACTGATGCGTTCTTCGAGACCATGTCCGGCTTCACCACTACAGGGGCTACCATTCTTGCCGATATCGAGGCGATGAGCCACGCTACTCTCTTCTGGCGGGCACTCATGCAGTGGCTCGGTGGTATGGGTATTATCGTACTAACGGTTGCCATCCTGCCTATGTTCGGCTTGGGAGGCATGCAGCTTTACTCCGCCGAAGCAACGGGTATATCCTACGAAAAACTGTCACCCCGTATCCGCGACACGGCCAAACGTCTGTGGGCGGTATATACTCTGCTCACCGCTATCGAGGCGGGACTGCTCATGCTCTTCGGAATGGGCGGATTTGACGCCATCTGCCACTCGTTCAGCACGATTGCCACCGGAGGGTTCTCTACGCGCAACCTCTCCATTGCAGCATACTCGTCACCCGCTATTCACTACACCATTGCCGGATTCACCCTGCTCTCGGGTATCAACTTCACCCTCATCATACTCTCCTTCAGGGGGAAACCGCTTCGCCTGATTAAGGACGAAGAAACCCACTGGTATCTGGCTGCTGTGGGTGTCGCAACAGCCGTCCTGACGGCGGGACTCTTCCTGCAAGACTTCACCACCGTTGGAGCCGGTTTCCAGAACGCCGCTGCCAGAACGGTCTCTGGCTGGCTGCCGACACTCAAGGCGGCGGAACAGTCTTTCCGATACGCGTTCTTCGAGGTCGTATGCACGGTCACTTCCTCCGGCTTCGCTCTTGGCAACTACATGGAGTGGAAACCTGTACTATGGTGTCTGATCTTCTTCCTTATGTTCACCGGCGGTTGCGCAGGCTCTACTGCGGGAGGTATCAAGTGGGTACGTATCATCGTCTTCATGAAGAACGGCATTATTGAACTGCGGCGGCGAGTGCACCCTTACGCCATTTTCTCCGTCAACCTCAATGGCAAGCCCTTGGAGCGCAGTGCTATTCAGAACGTCATGGCGTTTCTCTTCTTCTACCTCTCTTTTATTGTAGTAGGTATGGTCGCTTTCTGTGCTTTGGGTGTTGACTTTACCGAGTCACTCGGTGCCGCTGTGGCTGCCATTGGCAATATCGGACCGGCTCTTGGCGAATACGGTCCCGCCGGGCATTATGCCGCTTTCCCGCTCGTAGGGAAGTGGATATACGCTGCACTCATGCTTGTCGGTCGTTTGGAACTGTTCACTGTACTTCTGCTGTTCTCTCCCACCCTTTGGCGCAAATAAATAGTTTCGCCATCTCGCCATCACAGATACTTGCACTCCTGCAACATATGTCTGAACTCCTACACTCCTGCAACTCCTGCAACATATGTCTGCACTCCTGCACTCCTAAAACTATCCTTCCATGCATTACCAAATTGCCGAGCCGACTGACGCTCTCAAACCATATATTTCACGTTATGTTTTTGTAAGGGCGGAGGGCTCTACTGACCTGATGTCGCCTCCGCCCAACGACAACAGGTTTGTACAGGGCAAACATGTGCAGCCTCTCTTGCCCAACTATGGCAGTATGATTTTTGTGCGGAATGCGGTCGTCGAGATTGACGGCAGAACCTGCGAGACGTTGTTCCTCTTGGGAGCGAACAGAACGATGTTGGGGCTGAAGACGCTGAGCGGTTGGTTCGAGGGAATGATGATTGATTTTGAGCCGGGCGCTATACATGCTTTGCTCCATGTGGATATGCAGGAACTATCTGGGCGCGTGCTCACTGCCTCCGAACTTCCGGATACAGGATTACTCTATTGTGACCGCATTTTTAAGGAGCACCAAGATGTCGGAGTAATAGTCGCACTTTTGGATGCTTTCTTTCTTCATATACTTCAGCCCTCACAGGACATTGATTTTCGGCGCATATGTGCGGTGGTCCGCGCTTGTGACCATACGCAAGGAACGATTTCCGCCAAGGAAATGGCAGCCGAGGCTTGTCTTAGCGAGCGTCAATTCCTGCGCGTGTTCCGGCGCTATGTTGGTATCACACCCAAACAGTTTATTCGTCTGCGCCGTTTTCACAGAACGATACAAGATCTTCGGCTGCAAGCAGAACACGGCAAAGAAGTGGACCTGTTAGGCACGGTCCTCAGGCATGGTTATTACGACTTGAGTCATGCGGCACTCGAGTTTCAACAAATGGGTTGCGTCTCACCCGGACAGTTTCGCATGTTGGGCATTCCCCTTTCTCCTGACTTTTCCGTCTTTTTTGCCTGAAAAAGGTCCGAATCCCCCCTCAGGAAGGCATAATGTCTGTTTTTTCATACAATATACAGGAAAAATGCACTACCTTTGCAGTCCCAAACGGAAAAAGTATAACAATGAGAAAGATTTTTCTACTTATATGCATGACCTTTGCCGTGTTCATGCATGCAAAAACGATTACAGGCAGTGTTATCAATGATAAGGGCGAAAGCATGCCTTTTGTTACTATCTCAGTATTGGCTACCGACTCGGCTCTGCTCACTGGTACTATCACTAATGAACAGGGTAAATATACCGTCGAGGTGAGCCAATCCGCCTATATTCTGCAGGCGTCTTTCATCGGGTACCAAACTACATATGGCGGACCGGATTTTGTTCTGCGCGAAGAGACGGAACGCCTGCAGGAAGTGGAAGTCAAAGCCAAACGTCCGCTCATTGAGCAGCAAATGGACAAACTGGTTATGAATATCAGCCAGTCGCCTTTGGCTGCCGGTAGCAATGGCAATGATATCCTCCGGCGCGCACCCGGTGTCCGCATCGACCGTAATGGAACCATCACCGTCAACGGCAAGTCGGTGGAGATATACATTGACGGAAAACCCTCCTACCTCAGCGGAGACCAACTCAAGTCCATGCTGGACGGCACGGATGGCAACATGATAGAAAAGATTGAGATCATCAGTAACCCGTCTGCCAAGTACGATGCCAGTGGCTCCGGCGGTATTATCAATATCAAAATGAAACGCAACATGATGCAAGGGCTTAATGGTCTTCTCTCCGCTACGTACGGGGGAATGTACTTTGCCGACGTGGACCGTTACCTGCAGATGGATGCGGTGTCGCTCAACCTCAACTACCGCGGAGAAAAAACCTACACCTTCGGACAACTGACACAGGTGTTCGGGCAAAACGACATAGACCTCGAAACGGCCCGTACTATTCCTGCCACTGACAACAAGCCTTCGCTGAGCAATTACTCCAAGTCGGGTTTTGCCATCGATTTTCAATACTACATGTTCAAGGTCGGCAATGACTGGCATATTGACTCACTGAACACTTTCGGTTTTATCCTGCAAGTACCCTACATGAGGGCGCACCAGCATATCATGGACGGGCGAAACGGGGCTTTTGTCATTCAGGGTACTGACACCACCGACCGTAGTCTCACCGCCTCCCGGATGCGTATGGCGGCACCACAACACACGGCAAACCTCAATTTTACGCACGTATTCTCCGAGGTGTTGGAGCGCGAGATAACAGCGAATATCGATTACAACCGCTACACGACACGCTCCAGGAACGAACAGAACACACTCTTCCAAAACCGCTCCGTGGGACTTGACATCCTCAGCCGGCAGACGGTGAACATATACAGCGCCAAACTGGATTTCCAGACCAAATTCTGGCAAACAGGAATGCTCGAAAGCGGCATCAAGTATGCCCTCTCTTCTACCAACAACGGCATGACCACCGACTCACTACTGAACGGCGCGCACCTCAGCCATACGCCATCCGACTTCTTGTACAACGAGCACGTCGCTGCCGCATATATCACTGCCGGCAAACAGTTTGGCGAGCACTGGACCGTCAAACTGGGGCTGCGCGGGGAGTACACTTTCAGCCATGGCGACTGGAAAACAGCGGACTCTGTTACCAACAGGTCCTATTTCAACCCCTTCCCGACCGCCTATGTCAGTTATACCAGCAGTCCACTCGGCAAACTGGCACAACCTGTTACAACAAGTCTCAGTTACAGCCGCCGTATCAAGCGACCGAACTATTTTATCCTCAACCCTTTTCGTACCTACCTCGACGCCTACTCCTATCAGGTGGGTAACACCGAACTCGTCCCTGAGTTCAACAACGATGTGGAGTTCCATCTCTCTTGGACGCAGTACCTCCACTTCACCCTCAATGTCTCGCACACCGAGAACATGTTCTCCCAGCGTATTACCGTACTTCCCACCGGTATAGGCGAAATGAAATGGGTCAATTTCGGTACCTGTACCACCCACGGAGGCAGTCTGTCGCTCACCGAACTGCCCATTGTGCCGAAATTTGAGAACAGCAGCGAAACGCCGGCCGCGGATGGCAACTCGTCCAAGCGCAGATTAACCGGTGCATGGCTTGCGCTGACTCTCAATGGCGGATGTTACCGCTCGCTCAACAAGTCCTACGACAAAACCCCTGAGGGCAAACCGTCTTACCGGCTTGGCAGTACCTACGGATACATCAGCGGCACGCTCTCTGCCTACCTGCCGCAGGACTGGACGCTCATGCTCGACGGCAACTGGAGTTCGCCCATGACCATCGGATACGACCGCCAGGACGCATCTTACGGCATGAGTTTCGGCGTGCGCAAAATGCTCATGAAGTACGGACTGATTTTCAACCTCAATGTTTCGGATTTGTTACGCTCCTCCGTCTATAGCAGTATCGACTTGGGGCAGAAACAGGGCTACAGCAGTCTGGCGCGTACCTCCATGCGAAACCAGCGCATCATGTTGGGTGTTGTCTGGATGTTCGGTCAGCAGCAACAGAACAAACGCCGCAACGTCGGCAACATGGACGAACTCAACCGCCTCGGCTCCGAAGGTGGAGTAGGTAAATAACCCCTTTCTTGGTACGCAACCACGGAACGATCCCCCTCGCTACCATCTTGCTACCTTCTTTTTCCCTCCCCCTTGCGCCTCCACTGCACCTTCGGCTCTGCCAATAGCCCTTAGGCGCCTTGAAGCGAAGCGCAGATTATTATTGTTTGTTAATTGACATAAAAAACGTGAGCCAACTGCTTATTGGTTCGTTCGGGCATCCACTCCCATCACATCCAATATATGCAGAAAGCTCACGCAAACACGTGAGCGTTTCGTATTTATTCTCGGAATGTGATTGTCAATGTTGGGGATGATTGAACGAATCCTCAAATAAAGCAAACGCTTATTTATGTATGTTGTTTGTCTGTTGTTTTTATGCCATAGGCAGGTAGCGTTATTTGTTATTGTGATTTAGTTCACTACCAATAATCTTTAGCAGTTCTTCT